>JBCCBE010000048.1:0-24209 GCA_039814425.1 Pseudomonadota bacterium | reverse complement strand
GCCGCGCGTTACGCTGCCCAACACCCAGGTGTATCCGTAGCTGATGAGGGCTCGTAATGGATAGTATTGTAGTAACTGGCGGGAACAGACTGAATGGCGTCATTCCAATTTCCGGGGCTAAAAATGCAACCCTGCCCTTGATGATTGCTACCTTACTGACCGATGAACCGCTCATTTTGGAAAATGTGCCACAACTGGCTGATGTTGAATCCTTAATCCGTATTTTGAGCAACCATGGAGTAGACTATCGCGTCGAAGGCAAAAAACGTGATTCCAATGGCACAATCGGCAGAACCATTCATTTCTTTTCAAATGAAATTGTTGATACGCGCGCGCCCTATGAGCTTGTATCGAAAATGCGGGCAAGTTTTTGGGTAATTGGTCCGCTTTTGGCCCGCATGCATGAAGCGTGTGTCTCTTTGCCAGGCGGATGTGCAATTGGAACACGGCCCGTTGATCTGTTCATCGAAAGCCTGGAAGCAATGGGGGCAAGTATCCGGGTCGAGGGTGGCTACGTATTAGCAGAAGCAAATGGTGGTCTGGTTGGTGCAACCTATACCTTCCCGAAAGTCTCTGTTGGCGCGACACACGTCGCCTTGATGGCAGCCACCCTTGCAAAGGGTAAAACTGTTTTGCGTAACGCGGCTCGCGAGCCGGAAGTTACAGACCTTGCTAATTGCCTGATCGGTATGGGCGCAAAAATAACAGGTGCGGGAACTTCTACCATTACTATCGAAGGCGTGGAAAAGCTGCATGGCTACAGACACCGGGTATTGCCCGACCGCATTGAAGCGGGAACCTATGCAATGGCAGTTGCGATGACTGGCGGAGATGTTTTGCTTAAGGGTGCTCAACCAGACCAGTTGCAGTCAGCCTTGGATCTGCTGGTGGAGGCAGGTGTTACCATTGAGCCTACAAATGAAGGTATTCGCGTTGCGCGTAACGGTCAGAAACTAAAGCCTATAAAAGTGGAGACAGACCCATTTCCGGGTTTCCCGACTGACCTGCAGGCACAATTAATGGCCTTGATGACCAAGGCGGATGGTGTTTCCAATATCCGAGAAACAATTTTTGAAAACCGTTTCATGCACGTTCAGGAATTGGCGCGGCTTGGTGCGTCCATCAAGCTTGATGGACAGAACGCGGAAGTGACCGGCGTGGAAACGCTTACCGGGGCGCAGGTTATGGCAACGGATTTGCGTGCCTCTGTTTCGCTAGTGATTGCAGGTCTTGCAGCTGAGGGTCGCACAACTGTTAATCGGGTTTATCATCTCGACAGGGGGTTTGAACGCCTGGAAGAAAAGCTGACCGCTTGCGGTGCGGTTATTGAACGCATATCCAACTAAACTGCGTTACGAACCGGGTGAATATATAAGTTCGCCTTGAACTCCAGGGTAATGCAGCGTAGTTGCAGTATCGCAATCTAAATTCAGGTGGCGTTCGAATGAAACTAATCGCTTTAGACAGTGAAGACCTTAAGGTCATCTCCAGCTATTGTCAGGATGCAGTGTTAAAGGTTGGCGATCTGCAGTATTTTGCGGAAGAAAGACGCTTTGTGCTTGCGCTTAATCGTTATGCTTGGGAAGTGGATGGAGATCAGCAACGGCATAAATCCGTAATTCATTTCGACCAGGTCAATTCCGTCAAGGTTCAGGGCGTCAGCCAATCTGATAAAGATCAGGTAATTTCGATATTGGCTATTCTTTTTGAATCTAATTCACCACCGGAAGGACAAATTGAAATTGTTCTGGCAGGCGATGGGGCAATCCGGCTTGATGTAGAATGCATCGAAGCCAAGCTCTCAGACTTACCTGCGGCTTGGAAAGCGTCCTCAACCCCATCTCATGAATAAAGAAAACACGTGACGTTCCGGCTAAACAAAAATCAATCAGACTTTGATCTGCAATTCGGTGCATTGGTAAACATCAATCGAAGTGCCGAAGTTGACGTTATATCAGTTGTGCGTTCAATCATTGATGATGTTCGGGCTCGCGGTGATGCGGCATTGATCGAATATACCGGACGATTTGACCGTCTGGAGCTGGACGCTTCATCCCTTGCAATCAGTTCAGAAGAAATTAACAATGCGATGGACGCAGTTGATGCAGATACTTTGGCAGCCCTGCAACTGGCTCATGACCGCATCAAGTCTCATCATCAACGACAGTTGCCAAAAGATGATTTTTATACCGACAGTATTGGCGTTGAGTTGGGTTCCCGTTGGACCGCGCTTGAAAGCGTTGGTCTATATGTCCCCGGCGGAACAGCAAGCTATCCAAGTTCGGTTCTTATGAATGCTGTTCCAGCAAAGGTAGCTGGAGTAGATCGACTGGTCATGGTGGTCCCCACGCCTGACGGGCAGCTACAACCGCTAGTTTTGGCCGCTGCAAAAATGGCCGGCGTTGATGAGATTTACCGTGTTGGTGGAGCGCAAGCAGTTGCCGCGTTGGCCTATGGTACAAATGCCATTTCACCAGTGGTGAAAATTGTTGGTCCCGGTAATGCCTATGTTGCTGAAGCAAAGCGCCAGGTTTTTGGCACTGTTGGCATAGATATGATTGCCGGCCCGTCGGAAGTTCTAATTATAGCCGATAGTAAAAACAATCCCGATTGGATTGCAGCAGACTTGCTCGCGCAAGCCGAACATGACAAAGCTGCACAATCGATCTTGATAACTGACAGTGACGCTTTTGCCGATCAGGTTGAAAGAGCCGTCAGAAATCAGCTGAAAACCCTGCCTCGGGCAGAAATAGCAGGTGCTAGTTGGGAAGACTTCGGCGCAATCATTGTGGTTGAAAACCTTGAGAATGATGCGCCAGCGCTTGCTGACAGAATTGCAGCAGAGCATCTTGAGATAATCTGCGCTGAACCCAAGGCTATGTTTACTAAAATCCGCAATGCCGGTGCAGTGTTTCTTGGAGCGCACACACCAGAGGCTATCGGCGATTATGTAGGTGGATCGAACCATGTTTTGCCTACTTCGCGCTCTGCTCGTTTCTCTTCGGGACTTTCAGTACTTGACTATATGAAGAGAACATCCATTCTGCGATGTGAACCGGATCACTTGTCACAAATTGGGTCGGCAGCTCAGGTACTTGCTGATATAGAAGGACTTGAGGCACACCGCTACTCTGTGGCAATTCGTAGTAACAAATAACCACAAGACAACGGCTTTATTGGAGGCAGGTGTTTGTCAGACGCTCAAATGGATCAGGATAGATTAATAGATATTAGTCTGGACGACGCATCGATCGGCCGGGCAACTCCTGACGTTGAGCATGAGCGCGCTGTGGCAATTTTTGATTTGATTGAAGAAAACACCTTTAAACCGGTTGGTGATAGCGTAGGCGGCCCCTACAAGCTCCTGCTGTCAGTTGTGGATTCACGGCTTGTTTTCGATATTTCACGCGAAGATGATGAAAAAGTAATCGCACACGTTCTATCGTTGTCGCCTTTTAAGAAAGTTATCAAAGACTATTTTTTGATATGCGAAAGCTACTATGAGGCAATCCGTACGTCTTCGCCAAGTCAGATTGAGGCAATCGATATGGGTAGGCGCGGACTTCACAACGAAGGTTCGCAGACCTTGAACGACCGCTTGTCCGGAAAGATTGAAATAGACTTCGATACCGCTCGACGGCTCTTTACGCTGATTTGCGTACTACATTGGAGAGGATAATTGATGGGTTCCAAGACTGCACCGAAGTCTGTCTTGTTCGTTTGCAACTTGAACCAAATTCGCTCGCCAATGGCTGAATTCCTAACCAAGCATCTGTTTGGCTCTTCCATCTATGCGCAATCAGCAGGCATCTATAAAGGGGAAGAAGACGGCTTTATGCAGGCAGTCATGATGGAAAACGGCATCGATGTGAGCGGACACGAGCCAGAAACACTAGATGACCTTGACGACCACTTTGTGGATGTGATCATTACGCTTACTGAAATGGCCAATGAATCCACAAAAGAATTTTTTAAAAATGAATCAGTTGAGATCGAATTTTGGCCAACAGAAAATCCGTCAATCGCTGGCGGACGCCGAGAAGATATCCTGGCAACCTATCGCAAAACACGCAATGAGCTTGAAGAACGCATAAAAACGCGATTTGGAAACAAAATCTAGGTGGAATAAATCTTCCTGTAGATGTTCACAAAGCAAAAAGGCTGATATAGGTTTCCGCAAATTCAACAAACCAGCCACACAATGGTTTTGGCTGGCAATGTGGTAACCACATTCAAGAGGTAGAATGGCAAAAGAAGAAGTTTTAGAGTTTCCCGGCGTTGTTACGGAATTGCTTCCCAATGCAACCTTCCGGGTTAAGCTGGAAAATGATCACGAAATTATAGCGCATACTGCAGGCAGAATGCGTAAAAATAGAATCCGTGTTCTTGCAGGTGATAAGGTTTTGGTCGAAATGACACCCTATGATCTGACAAAGGGACGGATTACCTATCGTTTCAAATAAATTCACATCGCCTGATCGGTAACTTACGAAATGGCTTCTTCTCACAAATTGGTGCTAGCTTCCGGTTCTCCCAGAAGGCTGCAATTGTTGCAGCAGATTGGTTTGGACCCGGATTTTCTTGCTCCGGTAAATGCAGATGAAACGCCACGACGCGGTGAAGCGCCTCGCTCGCTTGCCAAGCGCCTTTCAAAAGAAAAGGCAGACCTTGCAAAACAAATCGTAAATCAAAACGAGGAAATGAGCGGCGCATGCATTCTTACAGCCGACACTGTTGTCGGGGTGGGGCGCCGTGTGCTTCCAAAAGCAGAGTTTGAAGAAGATGCAATGACCTGCCTGCAATTGTTGTCAGGGAGAAATCACCGGGTCTATACAAGCCTTTCGCTTGTTAGTGCTTCAGGCAGCATGCGAAGCAAGCTTGTTGAAACACGGGTTCGCTTCAAACGATTGTCGCGGGATGAAATCGAAGCATATATCGCTGCAGGTGAGTGGCGGGGAAAAGCTGGCGGCTATGCAATTCAAGGCATTGCCGGTAGCTTTGCTGTCAAAATAGTAGGCTCCTACACAAATGTGGTCGGGCTACCGCTTTATGAGGCAATGACGCTTCTGGGTGGCGAGGGGTTTACAGCTCACAAAAATTGGACAGGCCTGGTTTGAGCACAAAAAACGCTGCAAACATAGTGCCTCTTAGGAAACCTGTTGCCTGTGCAAATTGCGGCATTAAATCTTCGAATGACCATTTTCCGTTCTGTTCTCAACGCTGCAAACAGCTTGATTTGCATCACTGGTTTTCCCAGTCATATGCAATTGCAACAAACGAAACTTACGGCTTTGAAGAAAGATAATTTTGCCGCATAAATTAATAGGTCATGACCCTAGACAGTTAGGGTTGATCCGCCTATAAACCGCGGGTCCGCGTGAGATCATAATCAACGCACAAATGCCCAGGTAGCTCAGTCGGTAGAGCAAGGGACTGAAAATCCCTGTGTCGGCGGTTCGATTCCGTCCCTGGGCACCATAGACAAAGCAATATCGGCACCGACGTCTATCACGCAGCAGACGATTTGCTGTGCATATAAGTCGAGAGCACTTCCAAACTACCAATCCATAGCATTGTCGATCTCGCACCAATAACACATTGATCAATCAGATTCCGGTTTCACGGACAAAGATATTGATCAACCGCCGCATCAGTTTGGTTGCATAACTCTCCGCTTTTGCCCCAACCACAACTTTGCCTCTTATCATCTGTGACGCAGTGGTCTTGGTTTTCGTGTCAAAATATATTTCAAATGCAGACTGGTCGGTTTTCAAATCACCCTGCTCATCTTTAGAAACCTGAACTCCTCCTCCAAAGATGGATGCCAAGGGCAACGTATTCAGTTCTTCGGTCGAGATTGCTGCAATCTTGGATATGGTAACAGGAAGGCTTTCAAGACTTGCATCATCCGGGACAAAGACACCTTCTGTTCCAGATTTTAGTCGAACATGGTCGGTCTGATTCACATAACCTCGGACTTCGCTTTCCCGTTCATTTACAATCAATGCAAGCCTGGACTCATTGTCTACCCAATCGCCGGGTTTCATATCCTCCAAAACTTCCGCTACCCTGCCATCTATGGGGGCTTCAATTTTCAGATTGTTGATTTCATATACCAGTCCAGAGATAATCTCTTTTTCTGCACCCAATTGTTGGCGCAAAACCAACAGTTGATTGAGATCCGCCTTGTCAGCGGTTACACGGGCAATTCTTGAATCCAAAAGTTTTGCACGCAGCTGGGCCTGTTCTAATTGCTGAATTTTCTCCGGCGCACTCAGTTCAAATAAGATTTGACCCTGTTTAACCCGCTGGTTCTGCGCAACAGAGACAGTCTTGAGCTGAGCCGGCAACGGTGAAAAAACCCTCACCTCTTCCTGCGAAGATAAAACCGCAGACATCTCCACATGACGATCAAGTGGCAGGATTGAAAATATAACCGCATTTAGCAAAATTAATGGAAAGATAAGACTGCGAATACTTCTCACGATTGTTCCCCGCATTTGCCACCATACCCCAATTTCCTTGAAGACAGGCAGCGCAATAAACCACAAAATCTCTGCCGCAAAAAGAATAACTCCCAAAACCTTAAACACCGCATGATAGATGATAAGAGCAATCCCTAGGAACAGCAGGAAACGATAAACCCATATTGCCCAGGCATAAAGCGACAGCCAAAACGCCTGCTTTCTTTCAACCGGTTCCGGTACCGGAGCATCAAACCCAAATAAGATTTCGCGCATTGACCAGCGGCCAAGATTAAAAGCTTTTGTCTGCAGGTTAGATATCCCAAGCAAGTCAGCAAGAATGAAATAGCCGTCGAAGCGCATCAACGGATTAAGATTTATCAACAAGCTTAAAGCCCAGCTCGTCGTAGCAATGAAAAACGCTACCGATTTCGCCGCGCCCTCAGGCAAAAACACCCACAGGAATGTTGCGATCACTGCCATCGCCAGTTCAGCGAGTATCCCCGCGGCATCGATCATGACTTTTTGGCGTTTCGATTTCAGACGCCAGGCATCACTCACATCCGTGTATAAAATTGGCATGAACAGCAAAAATGCAACGCCCATAACAGGCACGCGCACGCCGTACCTTACCGCCATATAGCCGTGAGCGAGTTCATGAACTGACTTAACAAAAATGAGTGTAAGTCCAAACAGCAAGAAACCCTGAAAGGTAAAATAAGTCTGGAGCATTGAAATAAACTCATCCCACTGACGTGAAACGAAATAGGCCCCGATCACCAGTAAAAGCGCCAGAACGCCTAAAAATGCCTTTGAATAAAGTGACTGCACAACGGGAAAAGTTGCGCGTAAAAATTTGTCTGGATGGAACAAAGGTACCTTGAAAAATAATGCATTATGCATGATTTTCGAAGACCAGCTTTGCCGGGAATCCTGATACTGGGAATTAAGGCGTTGGCTGACACCTACCCCTTCAACATCGGTAAGATTATTGTTTAAAAGAAACTTCTCAATGGCTGCAATTTCTTCGGTCATAATTTTATAGCCAAACCGATGAAAAAACTTTTCGCCCAATGCTTCTGCGGTAATCGGCTTCCAGATTGAGATGAGTTGAAAGACGGTTTTTCCGATTTGAAAATAGCGATGGCGGATCGGGTCCAGAATAACCCAGGACTTTTCCCCGTCAATCAGGTGATTACCCCCGGATATCCGCAAGTCCTGGCGCAGGGCAGGCAAGGGTTCTGCTGAACCGTTCATTTGTTCTGCAAGAGTAATCAAGACAAATCGTCCTAAAGGCCAATCATCTGCCGCAGAGCAGAAATTGGTCTTCTGAATAAGAAGAAGAACAAGGACACATCATCACTGTAAACCTGTGCGGTTCCGCGCAAACCAATCCGTAAACCCTGGTCCTTAGCCTTATCATCAAGCTTGGCTGTAAGCTTATACGCAAGGGTATCTGGAGACACTTGGGTTGCTTCATATCCAACCCGCTCCAGTGTTGCATTAATAGGTTCAAGCGGTGAAGAATCCAGATACATCCGGACTTTATTGCCAGGTTCGGCGGCTATTGCGTCAGATATGGGAAGATTAATCGTAAGCTGGATTTCTGTAGGGTTTGCAATCCGCAAAATCCGTAATCCAGTATGTACGGGTCTGCCTTTCCATTCATCTGGATCATCAAACAGAACAACCCCTTCCACATCGCTAAGTACAGTCGTTTGGGAAAGTAGTTCCTGTTTATAGACCAATTCAGCCTGGGAAAGTTCAAGTTCAACTTTGGCGATGGCGAGCTGATGTTGAGCCTCAATGTCAACAAACGCACTATGGGTAAGCTGTCGTTCTTTGGCAGCCATTACGTTGACATTCTTGGAAGCCAATTCAACATCATTACGCAATGCAACATCATCATAACGAATAATCGGTTGATCTTTCTCGACAGTAGAATTCGGTTCTACCAATATTCGCTCAATGATGCCGTCCATCGGGGCGGAAACAACCGCGGCATTTCTAGCTGTAATTTGAGCTGGTGCAAGTGTAGTCAAGGGCACCTTGACGACCGTCATAACGCCAGCGGCGATAGCTAATAATAGTGCCAGCCCAACCAATGGCTTTTTCGGTAACCAGCTTCGCTTTGGCCCAGCAATCTTGGTCCAGGCATAGGAGTAAATCTGCGCAAGATGCTCACAAATCTTTTCATCATTACCTGTCCAGGCCTTATCCCTTGCAAAAAGAATTCCGGCAAATGAATCTCCCTTGTCATTTACCATTGGCATCCAGAGAAACTCTTTGAATGGATAATCTCGAAGATCAGGATTCTTCTCCATAACATCGTCATTGATCGTCGATGTTATCGGATTTGTACCATCGGATTTGCTGCTGATATGACTAACGTGTTTTTCAATTGCCCTGATTAATGGCGCATTTCTTTCCACCTGCATCAATGAAGAAACCGAAATCACTCTCGGTTTGGTATTTCTGCCATGCCTAACCAGGAAAATTTGCCGAACATCGATGATGATACGGCTATCATTGGTAATCAAATAGGTAAGTTCGCGCTCGTTCTTAACTGCGCGAACATTTGCCTGCAGCGTAACAAGGTTCTTAAGCTTGTCAATTGAATAGCCACCACCTGCTGAAGGTTTAGGTGCACTCATTGTGCTCTGTTGATCAGCGGATATCGGAGTGACTTTTTCCAGTTTAATTTTTCGCGCTGTATTATCCATCTGAACCTTCCGCCTGCGTAAATCTCGCAGTCCCACTCATTCCCGACAAAACATTCTCGGGCGGCTCTAAAAATACGGCATTAATCTTAATAGTTTGGCTAATCGGATCGACAATTGCAGCTACCTGGGTAACCTCACTGCGATAACTTGCCCTTGCGTCTTCCACCAGGAATTCAAAGGCCACGCCGGCCTTGAGCCAATGCAGCCATTTTGAGGGAACCAGCAGTTCTATTTCCAAAATACCGTCATCCACAATCTTCAATAGAGGTTCATTGGGTTGTGGTAAGTCAAACGGCTCGACAAGCCGTTCAATTATCCGACCGGAAAACGGTGCTTTGACCTCGCATTGCTCAAGCTGCAGTGCGATCATTTCGGCTTCTGCTAAAGTACTTTCCGCCTTTGCAGCACTAACTTTCACGGCAGTTTGGCCACCAGCATTGTGGCTCTTTAAGGTTTTAGCCTGTTTTAACAATGCTTCTTCAGCTGACTTGTTTGCCAGCGCAGCCTTATGCTGCAATTTCTGACGACGACAATCAAAGGCGATCAAAATATCACCTTTCTGGAAGTTTTCGCCATTGCGGAAAGGTATTGTTGTAACGCGCGCAGCCAAATCAACCGCGACTGTGTTACGCGCCTTGGGCTGAACTACCCCACGTGCAATGAGATCATCTTGTGCAACTGCAACTATGCTTGAAGCGGCAACTCCAGTTATTGCAAGCAACGCTGTCAAACAACAGGCAAAAACTCCGCCCATCGTCCGTTTAGAAGCTCGGTATGAGCTATCTCTTACCCCAGATCTGTCGTAATTCATTAGCGAGTTCCCCAACACTTGTTTGTGCAAAGGTATATTCGCTTATTATGCTTTCATTTTCATAAACATCCAGACCCATTGCCACTTGGGCACCAGCATAAGCAGATTGTAATTCCGCATAGGCTACATCTTCTTTGATGTCTGACAAAATGGTGTTCATTTCTTCTCGAATAAGACTATGTTCGGAAACCGCGCCTGCATTACTTGATGACTTGAGTTGCTTCAGAATTCGAGTTTGAATGCGATTGATTTTTCTTGCTGAATGATAGGATTCATGGGCGTTAAAATGGCGCAACCGACTTACGTGAATTTGCGTCATTACCGCCATGGTAAGCGCTAGTGTCTGTTTCCGCAAAACTTCAGAACGCGCCTCAATATGCTTTTTAGTGATCGGGTATTGAAACACTTTCATCACGTTCCAGGATGCTTTAGCGCCCCAGCCAATCCAGTTGCTGTTAAACAGAAAATCATTTGTATTCCAGTTCGGCCCAAGGAATACCTGAATACCCGGCAACAACTCGAGCAATGCAGCATCTGCTTCATGTTGATCAATACGGTGTTTGTAAATCGCTTCTTTAATCTCAGGTCTGTTATTAAGAGCTGACTCAATCATGGTAGAAAGATCGCTTTTTAGCGCCAATTGACCATGGGGTTGATGTTTGTCGCGAAGGCTGAATTTTTGTCCTGGCGGCAAATTAATAAGGGCTGCTAATTGAGCCTTTGCCACACGCAAATCAGCATTGAGTTTTTTCAATTCTTCTTCGATTTGGGCAAGTTCACGTTGATAGGTCAACTCAACCAAAGGATCTGTTTCGCCGCTTGCCAGCAAACGTTCACTGCTTCTCAATGCCTTTGCTGCCCGCTTCTTCAAAGATCCTAATTTATTGACTACTCTTTGCGACCCAAGCGCACGCCAATAAGCTGTACGAACATCTTCAATGATCTTGTTTATCGTTTTCCGTTTTAGTTCCTCAGCGATCAAAACCTCATTAGCTGCTTGCTTCGCCTTTACATAGGAAAGACCAAAGTCAAGAACGTTGAAGGATAGTTTCAGATCAGTTGCAAGTACGTTTTTCTCGGAAGATGTAGAAGGCTCAAGAGACTCGACACCGGTTTGCAAGGATTGGCTGCTGCCACCTGAAAAGTTGTCACGGCCATTATAGTCGAGTGTAGAAACCAGTTCGGGCAAATCTTTATAGGAAGCAATTTCCAGTTCACGCGCTCTCAGCGTCTTGTTTGCAATCTCAACCTGAAAGTCACGATTATATTTCAATGCACGTGCCATCGCTTCATAAAGACCAATTGGTCCAGAAACAGGTTCTTGATTTTTCGTGACGTTATCTAGTTTTTCGGAGGCGAATTCAGCAACTTCGCCATTCGTCACCTTTGTGGGAGTCAGCGTTGTACACCCCGCCAACAAAAGTGAAAAAATAATAATTGCAGTCAACGATTTATATCGCTGAAAACTTGTTCCGCAATGGATAGTAATCTGCCCCATCCGCTAATCCCCGTATTATATTATTCCAAATCCCCAGATTTAAGGAATAAACTTATTATTATTATACGCTTCAGAAAACCTATATGCCCTTCAATCCCCATGCCCTAGAATTCCAATGCGTCGAATAATTCTGTTTTCTCGACTTCAGCTAGTTCATCATTAAGCATAGTTGAGAACAGTTGACCCTGCGTAATATTGGCACTGTTCGGATTGTTTATAAATTCTAGTTCCCCACTCAAAGTCTGAATTTCAATAATATTCTCAAAAATCTCGCCATTGCCAAATTCAGCGACTACACGTAATTGCAACATTTCCAGATTTACCGGCCTATGTATTACAGCCATTCCGCTTTCTGAAAAACTGATCCAGGATGGAATTTCTTCCCCGTTAGGCAGTGTAAATCTGTATTTTGCAACCTCCAGACCAAGACTATTATCTATACTGCTGTTCACATTTAAGTAAATTATGTCTTTGTGAACAATGCTTTCTATATATATTTGCCCTTTTTTGTTAATGTCATCGAATTGCAGGCCAGAAACTATATCAGCTTCAAGAGAATAACCAGCAAAATTTGTATCCCCGGAATATTCCAGAGAAATATTAAATTCCTCACCTACAAGGCTCGCGGAATTAGACAATCGTCCTGCATCGTTAACAACCTTTAAAACCGGGTGTGCAACTTGCAAGTCAGCTGTTTCGCCCAAACGCTCGACATTGTTGGCTGTTCTGGAGACATAAAGTTCTGATTCAACCGGAGCCAGATTTTCTAAGCCGCTGTTTTCATCAGAAGAAGTCTCAACTGTATTCGAGCCATTCTCATCACCAACGATAATTGTGCTTTCAGGGATCAGGTTTTCCGGATTTGCAACGATAGTTTGAACAACATCAATTACAAAGCTCATCGAAATTCTGCCGCCATTACCATCATCTGCAAATATTGTAACCGTATATGGCCCATTTCCAGATGAATTCAGCGGCAATGAACCAGTAAGCTGGCCGGTAACCGGATCTACTGATATTCCCGATGGCAGACCCATCGCCGAAAAGGTCACGGTTGAACCTGAATCAACGTCTGTAAAATATTGCGCCAGATCAATCGTTACTTCATCGCCCTCGTTAAATGAATAGTCCGGACTTGTACCGGTCAATACCGGCGCATCATTTACCGCTAAAACAGTTATCGTAACACTTGCAGCAGCAGTTCCGCCCTCTCCATCATTGATGATGTAATTGATTGTTTCAACACCGTTGTAATTCAAATCAGGAATGTAGGTTATCGTTCCATTCGGATTAATCACAACCTGCCCGTTTTGAGCTGTAGCGGAAACGACAGTCTGGCTATCGCCATCAGTATCAATGTCATTTGCAAGAATAGAAATCGTAATGCTTTGGTCCTCAGATGTCGTTGCGATATCATCGGCAGCCAGCGGCACTACGTTTGCAACTGCGATTTCAAATGGTGTACTGGCTTGTCCACCCTCACCATCATTAGCGGTGATCGTCACAATATATGTACCGCTAAGCGAAGCTGAACCATCTACGGTACCAGAAATCTCGCCACTCACGGGATCGATAGACAATCCATTTGGTAGATTTGAAGCACTGAAAGTAAGTGTATCCAGATCCGAATCATCAAACGCATTTGACGTTGGTATGGAAACTCCGGACTGACCATCAACAAGCGCAACATTCGGTAGGGAAACCACAACGCTCGGCGCGATATTCGATATGCTCCAGTTAAACTGGGTTTGAACAGTTCCACCTAAACCATCATCCGCTGTTATGGTAACGGTATAACTTCCATCGCTCGCCGGGCCACCCTGAGACGCGTTAGGCGCTATTGTACCTGCAATCTCTCCGCTTGTTTCACCAATCGATATTCCAGCCGGAAGCCCGGTTGCAGAATATGCCAGGGGATCTGCATCAAGATCTGTAAATGATGCTGCAACGTTAAATGAAATAGAATTACTGTCTTGTGAGACCTGATCGGGTATCACGGCCACTACTGTCGGCGCATCATTAACAGAGCGGACTTCTACATCTACGCTTGCTGTATCAGTGCCCCCTTCACCATCATCAATAGTGTATGTGATGGTATCCTGACCATTGTAATCCTTATTTGGCTCATAGGTGATGGTACCATTTGCATTGACAATAACGGCACCATTGAGCGCGCTAGCACTTGTAACAGCAAAGGTATCACCATCAGCATCGCTGTCATTTGAAAGTATCGAAATCGTTGTAATACCGTCTTCTAACAAAACCGCAGTATCATCATTGGCAACAGGTGCAACATTCTCCACCTCTATTTTGAAGGACGTACTGACAGATCTTCCGTTGCCATCGTCTACGGTTACAATTGCGTTGTAGTTGCCAACCACTGAGGCGGAGCCCGCAATAGTACCCGTGATCTCACCACTTACAGGGTTAATAGATAAGCCGGTTGGTAAGTTTGCAGCACTAAACGTTAGCGGATCCATATCCACGTCAGTGAACGCTGCTGCTGTCGATATTGAAACACCAGCTTCACCGTCAACGAATGATTGATCTGGCAGGTTTGCCACAACAACCGGAGCGTCGTTTGCCGGTGCGATATTTAATGAAACGACACCGGTTGCAATCCCGCCTTCGCCATCATCAACCTGATACACAAAGCTGTCCACGCCATTGTAGTTTGCGTCAGGTGTGTAAACGAATGTACCATCTGAATTGACAGATACATTACCATTTGTCGGCGAGTCCAAAAGACTTACCGTCAAATCATCATTGTCTGGATCATCTATGATCGGGCTGACGGTTCCATTTACTGTCCCATCCTCAACTGCACTAATTGTAAGATCTGCGGCAGTCGGGCCAAGGTTAGCAATTGTCCAGGTGAAGGTTTCTGTTACCTGACCACCTTCACCATCATCCGCAGTAATAGCTACTGTGTAGGGGCTGTTCAGACTAGCAGAATTATCCAACAAACCGCTTAGCAATCCGGTGTCGGGATCCAGACTAATTCCGACAGGAAGTCCAGTTGCAGAAAATGTGAGATCATCCTGGTCTGGATCCAAGATATATGTCGTTACATCCAGCGAGATCGATTCCGTATCCACGCTGCTCATGTCCGCAATTTCGTTTGCAACGACTGGTGCTGGGTTGGTTATTGTCCAGGTGAATGACTGTCCAGCAACACCGCCTTGGCCATCATCAACCACGACAGTTACGGTATAAGCTACGGGAACCTGACTTGCTGAATTGTCAAGTACACCAGAGATGATCCCAGAATTAGCATCGATGGACAATCCTGGCGGCAAACCGAGTGCTGAATACATTAACGGATCACCGTCCGGATTAGCAAAATTGCCAGTTACATTCATACTAATGCCCGTAGCATCTTCAGAAACCTGATTTATGATCGGGTCACTGATATTTGGCGACTTGTTAAAGACCTGCAAATTAAAGGTATCTTGTACACTACCACCTTCACCGTCATCGACCTGAATCGTTATTTCATAAATACCGATCTCATCAGGACCACCAATGGAAGCATCAGATGCAAGAACACCAGAAATGGTGCCTGTGGCTGAATCGATTGCGAGCCCAGTAGGAAGTCCTGTTGCTGAATAGGTCAGGCTATCGTTATCAGAATCCTGGAAAAAACTATCCGCTGCAAAATTAAATGCATCACTGTCATTCGCGGTCATATCCGAAATTTCTGTATCCACGATTGGAGCCGGGTTTTG
The DNA here is from genome assembly GCA_039814425.1 of Pseudomonadota bacterium. Lineage (GTDB taxonomy): Bacteria > Pseudomonadota > Alphaproteobacteria > Rhizobiales > Rhizobiaceae > JAALLB01. Next base: position 8,985 of record JBCCBE010000048.1, on the reverse strand, counting down.
GATTGTCCAAACAAATGTATCTGTAACGATTTCTCCAAATGGATCAGCAGCACTAATCGTTGTTACATAAACACCGTTGCTTCCAAGACCGCCCTGAGATGCATCAGCTGCTATTTGACCTGTAATTTCACCAGTGTTTGGGTCAAGTACCAAACCGGCAGGCAATGTGTCAGCACTATACGTGAGAGTATTATTGTCTGGATCAATGAAATTACCGGAAACGTCGATCGCAACACTATTGCCGTCAAATACGTTTTGATCTGGAACTTCGAAATTGACCTCAGGGGCATCATTTACAGACGCAATGGATATATTGACCGTAGCAGTAGAAACACCACCTTCATTATCCAGGATCCTATAAACAAATGAGTCCGTTCCGGTATAGTTCTCATTTGGTACATATGAAAACGAACCATCCTGCAACAACGTCACCGTACCGTTGGCAGGTGCAACAATTGGGGTTGGATCAACAACAAGATTATCACCATCAGGATCAACATCATTACCAAGAAGATTACCGGTTAAAGTAATATCTTCGCTGATAGCAAACACATCATCTGCTGCAACTGGTGCGGGGTTTGAAACCTGCCAGAAAAACGTAGTTGCAACGCTTCCACCATTTCCATCACTTGCGACAATGGAAACTGTATAAGGTGAGTTGACCGATGCAGACGAATCGATAATTCCGGTAATTACGCCTGTATTTGCATCAATAGACAGACCAGCCGGTAACCCAGACGCATTGTAGCTTAATGCATCCCCGTCAATATCACTGAACGCACCTGAAATATCCAAAGATACTGCCTGCGCATCAGCATTAAGCTGGTTGACTATTGTTGCATCGACAGTCGGTGCATCGTTGATTGAGGTTACAGTTATATTTACGGTCGCAGTATCAATGCCACCCTGCCCATCATTTACTTGATAAACAAAACTATCTGCTCCGTTAAAATTGGCGTCAGGGGTATAGGTGTAGTTTCCATCAGCAGCGATTACAACGGTACCATTGGTAGCCTCAGCAATCAGTGTCGCTTCAACAACCAATGCATCGCCATCCGGATCAACATCGTTCGTCAGAACATTGCTACTGACTGAATTGTCTTCGGTAGTGACAATCAGATCATCCCCGGCTACCGGTCCTGGGTTTGTCACAGCCCACTGGAACGTATCTGTGACTTGTCCGCCTTCACCATCATCTGCAGTAACGGTCACTGTGAAAGGACCAAACTGTGATGCATTGGCATCAATCGTACCAGTGATTACACCGCTTCCAGGATTTATACTTAAACCAGCTGGCAGCCCACTAACACTGTAGGTAAGAACATCAGTGTCCGGATCAGAAAAAGCTCCGCTTACATCCAGCGAAATCTCTGCACCATCTAAGTTTGTCTGATTAGGTGTTGTTATCTGAACAACAGGATCAACATTCGTTACCGTCCACTGAAACGTATCTGTTACATTGTTGGTCCCGTCTGATGCTGTTATTGTAACTGCAAAGCTACCAGCTACACTGGCAGAATTATCTACCTGACCTGAGATCTCTCCGGTATTTGCATCAATGGCCAGTCCGGTAGGAAGGCCGATTGCACTGTAGACAAGCGTATCCCCGTCAGGATCGGAAAATGCAGCAGAAACATTTAAGCTGATAACCTCGTTATCCAAGGATGTCTGGTTGAGTATAGGTGCAACAATTGTTGGAGCAGGATCATTTATAGTCCATGTGAACGTATCAATTTTAGTGCCGCCCTCACCATCATCGACCTCGATGGTTACGGAGTATACCCCATCATTTGACACACCGCCGGAAGAGGCGTCTGCATCAATCGTTCCCGAAATTTCGCCGGTACCAGGATCGATAGAAAGGCCATTAGGAAGGCCGGTAGCACTGAATGTTAAAACGTCACTATCCGGGTCAGAGAAATTACTGGATACATTGACCGAGATTGTATCTGCGTCATTGGATACATGATCAGAAATCGCACTGTCCGTAACTGGGGCCTGGTTCGTTATGGTCCAGGTAAACGTGTCAGTTGTAACACCACCCTCACCATCATCTGCTGTTACAACTACCGTAAATGGACCGTTCTGGCTGGCTGAATTATCAACTGTTCCCTGGATTAAACCAGATGATGTGTTGATCATAAGGCCATCAGGAAGGCCTGTTGCATCAAAGGTAAGAATATCCTGGTCCTGATCCGCAAACGCATTTGAAACATCAAGGGAAACAGCTTCTGCATCTGCATTAGCCTGATCCGCGATTGGTGAGATAATAGCAGGCGCTGGATTGGTAACAGTCATCACAAACGTGTCGAATGCTTCGCCACCCTGACCGTCATCTGCTGTAATTGTAATACTGTAAGTGCCGGTCACGCTTGCTGAGCTATCCAACGTTCCAGAAATAATTCCGGTGGCGGTATCGATTGTAAGACCGACAGGCAATCCAGCCGCATCGAATGTCAGAACGTCCCCGTCATTATTTGAAAACGCAGTTGAAGTGTTAATAGAAACGCCATCACCATCCTCGAATGCTACATCCGGCAAAGGCACACCAAGCACCGGCGGGGTATTATCGACATTCCACGTGAACGTATCAGTAACTGTACCACCCTGATTATCAGTTGCCGTTACAACAATGGTATAAACCCCATCCCCGGCCACCCCACCCTGGGAGGCAGAGTTGTCTATAGTACCTGAGATGGCACCACTTAACGGATCAATCGACAAACCAGTCGGCAGACCAGTTGCACTAAACTGCAACACGTCTCCATCTGGATCAGTAAAAGCTGATGACACTGGCAAATTGACCGCATCGCTATCGCTACTGGATTGATCTGCTATCGGTGAATCAACGATAGGCGCTGGATTTGTAACCGTCATTACAAATTGGTCACTGACAGATTCATTATCACCATCTGTTGCAGTAATTTCGATGTTAAACGGGCTTACAAGTGATTGGTTATTGGCAATCGTACCGGAGATTTCCCCTGTACCAGTATTGATTGAAAGCCCGTTGGGCAATCCGGTTGCTGTGTAAGTAAGGACATCGCCATCGATATCTGAAAATGCTCCTTCGGTTTCAAGAGAAACCGTATTACCGTCCTGCATAGTAACGTCTGCCAGCGGTGCGTTGACCACCGGAGCATCGTTTACACTAGCAACCGTAATATTGACAGTGGCTGTATCAATACCACCCTGACCATCAGAAACCTCATAGGTGAAACTATCAGAACCATTGAAATCAGCGTTAGGTGTATAGGTAAACGAACCATTCGAATTCAGCACCAATGCGCCAGATGAAGGCCCAGAAACTGGCGTTGTATTAACAGAAAGTGCATCGCCATCCGGATCATTATCATTTGTTAGGACACTATCGATAAGCGTGCCATCTTCATTGACCGTAAATGTGTCAACAACTGCGTCAGGCGCCGGATTTGTTACAGTCCATTCAAAACTGATAACATCTGTACCTCCAGCCCCATCATCAACCGTAATTTGCACCGAGTATGGTGATGAAACTGAAGCAGAACCATCGATAGTTCCAGATATTTCGCCAGTGAATCCATTGATATTCAACCCCGTCGGCAAACCGGTTGCAGAGAAGGTAACACCCGGCCCGTCAACATCTGTAAAAGTCGGGGTGATCGGAGTAATCGCGTCACCATCCGAGTTTAATTGATCAACGATTGCATTGGCTACCGGTGCATCATTCACTGCATTAACAGTAATAGTAACTGTAGCGGTATCCGTTCCGCCTTGCCCGTCATTCATCGCATACGTAAAGCTGTCGCTACCATTGAAATCTGCGTTCGGTATATAAGTAAACGTACCATTGGCGTTGAAGTTGAGTGTTCCGTTTGAAGGTGCGGAGGTTTGTGAAAAGCTATTTGCATCGCCGTCAGGATCTACATCATTGGCAGAAACATCCCCGTTCAACGTGCCATCTTCATCAACAGAAACCCCGTCATTTACGGCATCAGGGCCCTGATTTGAAATGGTTAAAGTGAATGTGTCTGTAGTAGATTCGCCAAATTCATCCGTTGCCTGAACAGTGATGACGTATTCACCCGCTGCACCGCCACCTGAATTACCTTGCGACGCGTCAGAAGGAATTTTACCTCCCACCGTATTAACACTAATGATGCCAGTTATATTGTCTATAGACAAGAATGCCGGAAGGGCCGTGGCGGTATAAGAAAGAGTATTATTGCCATTTGGATCTGTAAACGCGGTCGAGGCATTGACGCTGAACGAGCCTGCATCTTGCGCAGATATATCCGGCAATTCATCGCCAGCCTCAACAACCGGCGGAAGATTTAACGGCGTGATAGTCAGAACTATTTGCTGCGTCGTGCTATCGGCAGTCTCTACATCTACCTGGTCACCCGTCGCGCCTTCGTTTGCAGTGGCCACAACATCAAGTGTGATTGTTCCAAAGAAACCCAAAGGTGGCGTAAATTTCAAGGTAGAAAGCTGCTGTTGCGTGAGCGTGACTGCGCCTCCAGAAATCTGAAGGGTCTCCAATCCCCCGACCCCGTCACTCACTGTAAAGGAGGCTCCAGCGGGAACGTTAGAAATCGTGTAGGTCAGGCTTTCTGATCCATCAGTATCAACAAGCGTACCTGCCAAATTGTCAGAAAGGTCAATTTCTGTGTCCTGCAATTTGGTCTCGTTGCTGGTTGAAAGTGTTGGCGCATCTGCTACCGCCTTAACAATGAACGTAACATTGCTAGTTGAAGTCGCCGTATCACCGTTGATCGCTTCCGTAACAGTAGCGGTAATATTAAGCACAATATCGCTGTCTGAATGCTCAACAGGCGTTACAACGATATCCGCCATGTTCCATAAGCTGACATCGACGCTTGTGTTACCCAATGTTGCTGTAAAACTAGAACCTGTACCGTCTGAGATAACAGCACCCACAGGAATATCAGATACAATCACCGTAAGGCTTTCAGAACCATCCGTATCGACGATAATCGTATTAAGATTCAAAGGAATCGTGTTTGCATCTTCCGATGTTACGTCCAAAGGAACAATTGTGTCGCTTCCCTGCACAGTTCCGCGTTCAAAGATTGAAATAGACGAGCCGTTAGCACCGGTAACAATGGCATTGTCCATCTGGGAAAAATCAAGTGATACGAAATCGCCGTTTCCCGCGGACTGGCTGGCAATCTCCTCTGCTGTCAGTACGCGGCTATAAATGTTTGCATCGAAAATTGTGCCATTCATGATTTGATTAGCATCAAATGTACCTAGAACCGAGTCCTGTTCCTGGCCAAACACCAGTGCTCCCCCTGAACTCAATGGAGAAGTATTGAAATCAAAGGAACCAATTTCAATACCATCCATATAAACCAGTAGATTATCAACAGTCTCAGTTTGATCAAATGTGACCGTAAAACGATGCGGGTCTAAATCCGCTACTAAGCTAATTGTATGGGATTTACCATTTACTATCAGCACCAAACTGTTAGGTGTTTGGAAGACTAAAAATTCGTTGCTACTGCCATTTACCGCATAAGAAAATAATGATGATAGGTTGGCAATGTTGTCATGCTTTATTGTAAGATCCACTGTTATCTGAGTTCTCGGAAAGTCATTATTGTCATCGGTCGCGTATACAATATCAGTTCCATCAAATTCATATCCAATCAATGGCGCATCCGCGACCGCTTGGAACGTGACGTCAAACGTATCTGAAGTACTTGCAGTGTCACCATTGTCAGCCTCAATGGTTTCCACCAACACGCCAAGCGTTAGAGTTTCAGCAACATTTTCAGGTGGCGTAATCGTTAGTCCATCCAGGTTCCAGGAAACGATATCAACGGATGATCCATCAGCCGGTGCAGTATAGCTATTTACACCATCGCTAAGCGTATAGCCTTGTTTTATTCCAGAGATTAAAATCTGATTGAAACTTTCCGATCCATCCTGATCAACCAATGATACCAATACGCTGGAAGAAATATCCAGGGTTTCATCTTCTTGACCAATAGCATTCTTCGTTGCCAGGTTTGGCGTATCAGCAACCGGCACGACGATAATTTCAATTACTTCTGTTTCACCAAAAAGTTCCAGGGTTATGGTTTCTGGCTGATTAGAATCTGCGCGATGTTCTCCAGGGACATACTGCAAACTCTCAACGTCATTCACATCGATATCATAATTGCCGTGGGGCGTGGGAGACCCAGAACTCAATTCTCCGGTTGCCGGAATACCTGTCACCTGAAACGGTTCAGAACCAAGCCATTGAACTGACCCGTTGGTATAATAGTCCGCAAAATTACCATTCGATGCGCTTGATGATGACACGAAAGACAGCACACTCGTACTATCAGACTGAGTTACAAAATCGAACTTGGCTGTGGCACCAAAGTCATCCACAAACTGATCGGCCGTACTGTGGTTCGAAACTGTGTTAGGATGGTCAAAAATTGTTACGCCAAAAGGTACATCAGACCAGGATATTAAATCGGGAGAACTTGTCCTTATATTGGTAAAAGAACCGGACGTTGTACCATTTTCCAGATCGATTACAGCATACCCGGTACCGACATTTTCGTTAGTATTGCCTCCTCCAACAGAAACCATTGAAACTCTGAAGACACCAATTTCCGCACTTGCCGGTACATTGAAGTCCAGAGAGTTATCCGGTGGGTTTTTTGTTGAGGCGTTGAAATATGAATCGTCAACCTCGGTGGATACAAAAGCTGCAATCGAACCTGCATCAACCCGCTCGTAGAATTCTACCGTGTACATACTGGTGTAGGTTTGTGCAAAACCATCCGTTCGTACAATGTTCAGTCCATTAGCATCGATGTAAATATTCGGGCTGTTTGAAACGTTTGATGATCCCGTTACATCGCCCGTTACAGTTGCAGAAGAAGAAAGCACACCGCCCACATTTGAGCTGCTTACATCCAAGTCTTCAAAACCGTATGTGACCGTATTATTCTGGGTTTCACCTGCTTCTGCAGCGATGATCCCCGAGGCAGTCATTGTATCGAGATTAACTACAATCCGACCGAAACCTTTCGATTCCTGATTGAAGTTAGACCCTGCAGCAGCCGAGCTTTCGTTGATTACAATTATGCCGCCGCTGGCGATCACTTCAGGTGGAATAGTTATTGTGGCAGTTGTATTTACGGCAGCGTTACCAGGTTCCAGAACCGCACTTTCAGTACCGAGAAAGTTGGTACTTTCATTTTCGGAAGCCAGGAATTCTAAATGATATGCCGATTGAAGGCCGTGATTTTCGGTAATTCTTAGTTTGCCATCAACAATCTCAAAAACAGGGTCAATACCATCATCAGCATTGCCTGTAATTGTGGCACCACCAGTTAGAATAGATTGCCCCAACGGGGCGTCAACGAAACTATATTGATCAGAATTTTGATTAAGCCGATCAACGATATAATTTACCGAACCACTTGCCAGCCCAGTATCTAAATCAATCGTGACAGACAGTGTCTGGTAGTCATCGTTGTAACTGTCATTGGCACCAGTATTTCCAGGCTCGGTGGAGTAGCCCGTGATAGTAATCGTTTCCGCTCCAGCAGGTATGGCATACTCCGTATAGTCGGTAGACCCTTCCGGACGATATCCCGTATCTGTTCCAATTGTATCCTGTAATTGGCCACCGCTTGTCACTGCAGTAGACAGAGTGATGTTTAAATCAACCGGGGTATCTTCGTTGGTAGTAAGCGTATTACTGGCGACGCTAAAATTATCAATCTCACGACTGGTAGCGAGCGTAAAATATTGACCGTCATCAAAATTAACAAGTCGGAATATTACTTCGCCGGTTGTACTATCATAGCCACTTGCTGATATTACTATCGCATTGCTAGCTGGGTTAGCGAGATCTGTTCCATCGGAGATAACCAGACCAAAATCACTTTGTTGATTTGAAGTTATGCCCGTGATGGAAGATGTATCAAAGCGTATCGTTGTGGTTCCTGTATCACCAGACGGTTCGTTATATTGCCACAGCCGGTCAACAATTTCAGAAGTACCCATCGGGGTCCCTACTTCAGAAACTACAAGCGGGTCACCATCATTTGACAGTAAAATCGTGCCGGCTTCAGATTGTTCTTCAATTGACACTGTCCCATCAGACACATCCGCGAGCAGATGTGACCACTCAACGGCAGAAAGTACTTCAGTTTCAATTGACCCGGTTGTAGTTTCAAGATCCCAGTTACCGCCGAGTTCCTCACTTCCAGTCAGGTCATCACTGGCAGCAATATCAGCACCTGTTGCTGCGCTTAAAGCTTCAACTGCAGTCTCACCAGCCTCTCCGTCACCGAAATTACAGCCATAAAATAGCATGTCTGCATCCTGGGACAGGCTTTGGCCTATCAACGCAAGCTCATCGGCATATTCGCCAGTTATCGTGTCTGAATTCAATTCAGAACTACCAAGATCCAATGCCCCTTCAGAACCATGTGAGATTATATGAATCGCATCAATATCTTCCCGGCCCTCAAGCACTGACGCAATCTTCTCAATGCCATTTTCAGACTCATCGATAATTACCACTTCAGCGGTGGAAGAAATTTCTGCAAGAAGATCGCTGGCGTTTTCTACGTTTGATACAATGAAAATAATTTCAGATTTTTCAGAAGAAGCAGGACCGTCTGCATCACCGAGCGCTGCAAGGAAATCGCTCGCATCTTCAGAACCTATTGGCTCATTAGTTTCAGTTTGTACGGCTGGCTCCGATGTAACTTCGGCAATTGTAGCAGGAGCAGCCGCATCAAATACTATTCGAGGTTCCAATGCCTGGGCGCCAGCCAAAATCGCAGCTGTCGCATTATTGGTTGGAGCAGAAGCAGGTGATTGCATTTTATCCGTCGACTTACCGGAGAAAATTGCACGCTTTATAGTGTCGCTTGTACTCTTAAAACTCATGATAATTATTCCTTGCCACTCTTTGCCCCAAAGACTGTGCAGATTTCTTGCCCTGTCGGTGCCAAAACGTAG
>JBCCBE010000061.1:0-18514 GCA_039814425.1 Pseudomonadota bacterium | reverse complement strand
GAAACTGCTCGCAAAACCTTTGAACAAGGCATGGCAGCCGATACGCTCCCAACCGTTTCGGTAAACCCAGCGGAACTGTCACAAGGTATTGGCGTATTAACGCTGATGGTCCAGTGCGGTCTGGCATCCAGCAACGGCGAAGCACGTCGCCATATCAAAGGTGGCGCTGTTCGCATCAATGACAATCAAGTTACTGATGAACGCCTCTTGGTCAAAGATACAGACCTAAATCAGGACGGCGCGGTGAAACTCTCAATGGGAAAGAAGAAGCATTTTCTTATCAAGCCGGAAACATGCTGATCGAACAAAACTACTCTATTTTTTAAAGTCGAACATTTGTTTGAAAACTCCGGGAGCCATAACAGATAGCGGATTAATTGTAAGGGTCGGGCTTACACGCGGCCCTTCCAGTTTGTAGGTTACGCCAATAAGCGCATTGCTGCGCGCATTTGAAAATAACTGACCAAGCAACGGAATAGCTGAAACCGCCAGGTTAAGGCCATTAGCAGGCATGAAGACACCGGTTACATTCATATTGTCGTTAGCGTCATAGACCTTACCATTCATGGAAATTCCAAATCCCGGACTTCTTACGATTGCATTTGAAACATTAAAAAAGCCACGCCCCCTTTCGATGCCAGCCTCCGCCAATAAGAAGCGAACACTGTTTCCATCTTCAGGCAGGATAACTTCAGGTCTTGCACCTTCTTCCCGGATTTGGCGCTTCACATTGGATGCAATCCGTTTTAATCGCGGCTCATCTGACACAAAAAAGTCTTTGACCCTGACTGGGCCACGATACGGTACGCCTTCTTGTTTTCTTAATTTTGCAGAGAGGTTACCGCTTCTCATTTTTGTATAAATATTGGTGAAGGCAAGCGCGTTGCCCGCATCGTTTGTTACAATATCAAAATCGGTATTCTGGCCCTTGCTATCAGCCTTCACAGAGTAGTTACCGCCATCATTATCCTGGGCAATAATAGAGAGGCTCTGGAGCGCGCCACCTCGACTTGCATAGGATAGATTTACATCACGCATTTGGCGGTTTTGAAAGCCTTTGATATTTTCAAACTGCGCCAGAACTTCAACAGTTCTTTCACCCTGGGCTTCAGAAAACCCGCCTTCGTGAAACAGCGCATTCATCACACCACGGGTATCATAGGAAGCGCCAATTGCATTTACTTTATAATTTTCATTAATGCGCTCAATATCCAGTTGGAAATTGTCGCCATCGTTGAGTTTCACATTGGCAAGAATGCCCTTCAACAATCCACGTTTGTTCATAGTAAGTGTTCCGCTTGCACCGAAACTGGGTCCCTTAAGATTGAAGTCACTTAAGTGAACATTTTTACCTTTTTGAGTAAGATTAAAACTTGCTGTGGCAGGAATTCCCTTCCCCTTGCTCCATCCGATCCAAGGCAGTACCAATTTTGTATCCTTGAAATCTATTTGATAAAATTGCCTGCCTTTCGTTTCCAGAACTTCTACCTGAAGCGGGCCGACAATCACCGGATCAAGATTAATCCCAAGTTTAGCGCGTGCTTTTTCGTCAACGCTTGCCTTTAGAACCCTTTTGCGCTTCACAGTTCCGGATTGACCTATGGGTTCTGTGATCCAAACACGCGATTTAAGACCATCAACGGACATGGTGCCGGTAACGTTTGCACCTTCCGGATTTGCGTCAACCAAAAGGTTTGCTTTGCTGATCGCCCTGTTAGCGAGTTTCTTGCTGCTCGCTCCATTTTGCAAATCAAGCAGAACATTCCACTGGACTTCCTCATATTTGGATTTTCGCCCAACCGGGAAGCGTGCAGCAATGTCCGCGTGCCCTTTACCGCTAAACTGGTTGGCCGAGACTTTCATTCGCTCCATTACACGAAGTGGTTTTCTATCTGCAATTGTAGCAATTGTCTTGATGTCACCCGCGAGTGAAAGCGTTGTTTCTCCCGTTTTATCTGGCGCTGCAAAGTTCTCCATGAAAAACTTCGCACTTTGAATATCAACCTTACCCTGCTCAGTGATCGAAGCTTGCCCGTAGTCAAGTTCTGCAGATACGGCCATTCCATCCAATTCAATACGTCCGCTCGCATTTTCGATGTCTGGCAGTTCACCAAACGGGCGAAATCTAAATTCATCGACATCGATTGTTACGTTGTATTGTTCTGGCGTAAGGATTGCACCCTCTCGCAATTTAAAAAGAACATCTTTGGGTATGTCAGCACGCGCGCTCCCCGAATAAATCCAACCCTCCTTGACATGATCGTTGACCCATTTTCTAGCACCTCCGGCAATGAAAAAGGGCCAGTATTGTTGTAAAGCTTGCACCGATATTCCGTTGGTTTCCGCCGTTGCAGAGATCGCTGGACCATCATTACTCAACGTGATGGTGCCCTGCCCGTTAACCTGCCCCTTGTGGGTTTTGAGCAACATCGTTTTGAGATCAATCTGGTTGGTCTCTGGTTTCAAAATTCCGGAAAGCTTCAAAGCAGACGCAACGAATTCTTCGCTGGGTTCTGCCGAATTGTTCTGCTGTTGCAAAATAAGGTCATATTGCAGATTGCCATGATATCCTTCAGCAAGGTTTGCCGGCCGAATACCACCGCCCAGTTTTGCCTGCATATTACCAACTTGCAGCACTGAGGGATCAATCTCAATTTGATTTTTGTTTAAAAAGAAACGCAGATTTAATTCAGCTTCCTTTACATCTGCATAAGCCCGGCGACCAATTCTCAATGTGCCGGATCCTACATTGACTAAAACACTTGGTGTCTGTGCCTGGTTTTCTGAATTAAACTCTACGTTTGCTTTGATGTTGAACTTAACATCGGAGGCCAGAAAGCCGGTTTTGGATTCTGGTTCTCTCAACCATTCACGCGCATCTATTTGCGATGTCTCAACCGTGAAAACAGATCGACCTTCGGAACCAACGGAACTATAATTTGCGGACAAGAAACCCCGCGTGAACTCGGTATTAAACGTACCATCCATGGCAATGTCACCATCGGACTTTGAAGGCGCAATCCGTAATGTGGCGAGTACCAATGGAGATGTTGAACGCCGTCCAAATGCTGGACCTTTAATCGTCAGGTCTCTTACTTCCAATGATTTGAATTTGGTATCCTCAATTGTATTTTTAATCTTCGAAAGCCCGACACCCAGAATGTCAAACGGCTGGTTCAGAAATTTCGGTATTGGCGGGTACTCTCCGCGAATAATATTAGAATCAACAATGATCTCGCTTATCCGAGCGAAATCGAAACCATATTTTCCCAGCAAGGTATCAACCAGGTTAGTTCGGACTTCCAATTTGCCGATGCTGGTAATTTCCGTATCATCGCTTTTTCGTAAAACCCGGGCGTTCTCGGTTTTAAGCATTACGAAACCGATTTGCGAAAAATCAATTTCCGTATTCTGTAATTCTAGCTCGTAGTTCGGACCCAGGACCTGCTCAGCGATTGTTTCAATCTGACCATTTACAGCGGAACCCTTACCAGCCTTCCCCTGAAGCAATAAGTAAACACCGCCCGTAACAACTCCGAGGAGGATCACAGCGCAAATCATCAAAGCTGTCATGATCCGAATTAATCGAAACATTATTGAAGTGCCGCCTTGCTATTGACGCCACCAAGCAAATTACAGCTTTTATATCCAACCCCAGTTACTAATCTAAAGATGAGCCTCTCCAACGAAACTTGCAAAAGTCCAACAAATACGATTCTTGCCCCAAAATGATAGCTTGCCTTAACAAACAGATTCTCTATATCCCACAAAGTTGATATTATAAGATTTGTTGGCGAAAGGAAGGCATATGACAAAAGTTACCAAGGGGAATAAAGCACCCGATTTTGAGTTGCCAACAGATGCAGAAGGCACATTCAAACTATCAGACAATCTCGGCAATCCTCTAGTCCTGTTTTTCTATCCGAAAGACGATACATCGGGCTGCACCAAGGAAGCTATAGGTTTTAGCGAATTGCTGCCAGAATTTGAAAATATGAATATCAAGGTGTTCGGTATGTCACCGGACCCGGTAAAAAAGCATGACAAATTCCGTGATAAACACAATCTGACCGTAGGTTTAATTTCTGATGAAGAAAAAACCGCTCTTTCTGCCTATGGTGTGTGGGTGGAGAAGAGCATGTATGGCAAGAAATATATGGGTGTTGAACGCACTACTTTGCTTATTGGGGCTGATGGGACGGTGCTTGAAGCCTGGCACAAGGTAAAGGTTCCAGGTCATGTTGAGGCCGTGCTTGAAGCAGCAAAAGAACTAACGTCATAGGTACTTTGGTAGCGTTGGAAAAAGGCCTTGTGAACAAACCGACGACCGAAGATCTGCCTGCCAGCCTTGTTGATGGCGCGCTTGAGGCGTTAAATAGCTGGGATGTAAACGAAAAAGCGGCGCTTGCATCGCAGACGGCCAGGCTGTGGCAGGAGCGGAAATTATCCTTACGTAGAAATTCCAACATTTCCATCCCAGATCGTCCCGGGCGACCGGAAAAGCCGGAACTGCTACCCCCTTCTGCAATGAAAAAGCGTCGTTTGACCTCTGAAAAAGGACGCATATCCTTAATTCACGCGATTGCGCATATTGAACTTAATGCCATTGATCTGGCATTGGATATCATCGTTCGATTTGGCACAGAGAGAATGCCAAGATCCTTCTTTGATGGTTGGGTTAAAGTAGCCTCGGAGGAAGCAAAGCATTTTATGTTGCTGCAGAACCGATTGAATGACTATCAATCCTTCTATGGTGCCCTGCCTGCTCATGATGGTTTATGGGAAGCGGCTGGTGAAACCGGGCATGATCTGGTGGCACGGCTGGCGATTGTACCATTGGTTCTGGAAGCTCGCGGACTTGATGTTACTCCGCCGTTACTCAAAAAACTGCGCGAAATCGGTGATCACAGTACTGCAGATATTTTTGAGATCATCTACGAAGATGAAAAAGGTCATGTAGCGGTTGGAGCAAAGTGGTTTCGGTTTCTTTGCAATCGGCTAGGCATTGACCCTGCTCACACCTTCAAGGCACTTGTTCAAGAACATTTTCGTGGCAAATTAAAACCACCGTTTAATGACCAAGCAAGAAGCGCTAATGGTCTTACCCCTCTGTTTTATCGCAGTCTTTCTACACAAGGAAACTAAAAACAAACTCAGTTAGCATCAATTTCGCAACGATCGCTAACAGAATTAAAACGCTTTATTAACCATAATTGCAGATTGTGTAGGCTCCTTAAAGAGTTTGAGTGTTTAAATGTCATCTGCGTCCATTCGCGAACCTGCCAGTTTCGGCAGACGCGCTACTCCCCACAAAGTTGTGGTAACGACAAATGGTAAAACAAGACAGTTTGATGTCCATCCGCTATTCATGTCTTTTGCTGCCGCTACTGTTTTTATGTTTCTGGTAGGATATTTTGGTGCAACTGCTTATTTGATTTTTCGCGATGATCTTATTAGTGCCTCTTATACGAACCAGGCGCGTATGCAGCACGAATATGAAGACCGCATCGCTGCGCTTCGATCAAAACTTGATCGTATTACCTCACGACAATTGCTCGATCAAAAGGCAATCGAAATGCAGGTTGAACAATTATTGGCCCGCCAATCAGTGATCGGTGACCGCAGCGGCAAGATGAGTGCGCTGCTTTCAGCAGCAAATGAGCTTGGTCTTGACGCACAGGCAGCGACCGGGAAAGTTCCGATCCCCGTCATTAGTCCGGCAAAGTCAGATGGCAATGTGCCAGCTAAAGCGGAAGATCACGCAGCTTTGGACACAATAAATACCAGCTCTGTTAAGCCGATACTTGGTAGCAGTTCCCAATCAACCACGAAGCTTAAAACAGGACGCCTATCGGCTCAACCTAGTTCCTCTGACGTAGCATTGAGAATGGGTACCTCGTTTACCAAACAACTCTTTGGAGATATGGCGAAAGCAATTGGTGTCATCGATACTAAACAACGCCAACAAATCGAAACCATTCGCCAATCTGCTATTCAGCGCACAGCGGCAATTACAGACACTTTAAAAAGCTTTGGTGTTTCTCCGAAAAAAATTGACGTTCAGCACAATGTTGGCGGCCCCTTTGTGCCACTGGATTCAGAAATTACCTTTGAAAATCATCTGGAAGCGCTGGAAGAATCGCTCTTTATGTATGACACAGCAAAAGACACCGCAAATGGCGTACCGCTTGGGCGTCCGTTAAAAGGTGGACAAGTCTCAAGTCGCTACGGAAAACGCAAGGACCCGTTTAACGGACGCATTGCTATGCATGGAGGTATTGATTTCAGAGCTTCAAGAGGTACCCCGGTACTTGCCTCTGGCGACGGTAAAATTGTTAAAGCAGGCCGGAATGGTGGTTATGGCAAAGTCGTCGAGATCCGGCACAGTAATGGTTACACTTCGCGCTATGCACATTTAAGCAGAATCTCAGTTAAGAATGGTCAGAAGGTTAAATCAGGACAAATTATCGGCAAGGTAGGATCCACTGGTCGCAGCACCGGCCCGCACCTGCATTACGAAGTCCGTCGCAATGATAAAACGCATGACCCGGCACGTTTTCTGAATGGCGGCCGTAAAATCAAAGATATGCTTTGATGCAGTAATGCACCTATTGCATTATTGCCTATTCCAAATCCTCGACTTGTGACCCATCGCTCCCGGAAATCTGATGGACAAGAGCTGCTTCCATAAACTCATTGAGACCACCATCCAGCACATTGTCGGGTGATGTATTTTCCACGCCGGTGCGCAGGTCTTTGACAAGCTGGTAGGGCTGCAACACATAGGATCTGATCTGATGGCCCCAACCGATTTCTGTTTTTGAATCGTGGGCTTCCTGGATGCTTTCCTGGCGCTTTTTAATTTCAATATCATACAGACGCGCACGCAGGGCCTTCATTGCATTTGCTCTGTTCTGATGCTGGGATTTCTCAGAAGAGGTCACAACAATACCGGTAGGCAAGTGAGTTATCCGAACAGCAGAATCAGTTGTATTCACATGCTGTCCACCAGCACCGGAGGAACGATACGTGTCGACACGAATCTCACTATCAGCTATTTCGATTTCCACGCTGTCATCAATTTCGGGATAAACCCAGACGGAAGAAAATGAAGTGTGTCGCCTTGCGTTGCTATCATAGGGAGAAATTCGAACCAATCGGTGAACACCCGATTCTGTCTTAGCCCATCCATAGGCATTCTCACCGCGGATCATGATTGAGGCATTTTTGATACCAGCCTCGTCTCCAAGAGTGGTGCTCTGCACATCAACCTTAAAGCCGTTTTTCTCGGCCCAGCGCACATACATGCGCAAAAGCATATTAGCCCAATCCTGGCTTTCCGTTCCCCCAGCACCTGCATGAACCTCTAAAAAGCAGTTTGCCCCATCAAGTTCGCCTGAAAGAAGAGCTGCTACTTGTCGCTTACCCATCTCAGAATGCATTTTTTCCAACGCGGTTTCTGCTTCGGCAACGACGCCGTCGTCTCCCTCTTCTTCACCAAGTTCAATCAAACCCTCATGATCGATAATTTCCGCTTCAATCTGGCGGATGGTTTCAATGGACTTTTCAAGGTGTTGGCGCTCACGCATCACTTTTTGTGCAGCGGGCGGGTCGTTCCAAAGATCAGGATCTTCGGATTTGGCATTTAATTCATCGAGACGAGCTAGAGACGTATCCCAGTCAAAGATGCCTCCTTAGCAGGTTAACCGCCTGCTTGATATCTGAAATTATTGCTGAAGTTTCCGCTCGCATCGAATACCAGTACTCTGTGTTCCGCTCAATCGGCCGGACCATAAGCATGCGTGCGAAGCAAGTAAATAGCATCGCAGATGTTTTTCTTGGGCACGTAGCTGCTTCTGGACGTAGGCAAACAAAATCGGTATTTGTTTTAAAACTGGAGGGGTGGTTTTCATGTTCAAAAAATTGCTGATTGGCCTGGTTCTACTGATTGTGATCGGTGCGATCTGTTTCTTCATTTTTGCTCCCTCATACGTCGAGGGTCAGCGCAATGGCATGAAACCGCACGCCCCCTATAAAATTTCTGAAGACGCTCAGAAACTGCATGACAGCCTGCTGATAGGAGACTTGCACGCCGATAGCCTATTGTGGAACCGGGATTTATTGGAACGATCAGATTTGGGACACACCGACATTCCACGATTGCAAGCAGGCAATGTTGGGATACAGGTCTACACAGCGGTTACTAAAAGTCCGTCAGGCCAGAATTATGAGGAAAACTCAGCCGATGCGACCGACAATATTACTTTGCTGGCCATTGGCCAGTTATGGCCTGTGCGGACATGGCAAAGTTTGCTGCAAAGAGCAATTTATCAGTCAGAAAAACTGCATGGTTTTGAGGAAAGGGCAAACGGCCAAATAAAGATAATCAAATCGCCAAATGATCTGGAAAGTATAATCAAGCGTCGAAAAAATGGCGAAGATGTTATTGGTTTTATTCTCGGCATCGAAGGAGCACATCCGCTTGAAGGAAAGTTTGAAAACCTAAAAGTGCTGACCGATGCTGGTTACCGGTTGATCGCTTTACAACACTTTTTCGACAATGAACTGGGTGGTTCTCTGCATGGTGAAGAAGATCACGGATTGACCGAATTTGGCCGGATGGTCGTAAAGGCTGTGGTTGAGCAAAACCTTATTCTGGATGTTGCCCATTCCAGTGAACAGGTTGTTCGTGATGTGCTTGCAATGACAGACATTCCAATCGTGGTAAGTCACACAGGCATTCGAAGTCATTGTGACACAAAACGCAATCTACCGGATGAATTGATGAAACAAATCGCAGCCGATGGCGGTCTGGTTGGGATCGGGTTTTGGGCTGATGTTACATGCGATGACAGTCCGGCCGGAGTGGCAGGAGCGATAAAGGCGGCAATTGATCTTTTGGGAGAAGATCATGTTTCATTGGGCTCAGATTATGATGGATCAGTAACCGTAGCGTTTGATGCATCAGAACTTTCAGCCTTAACGCAAGCTCTGATTGATCTTGGCCTAACAGAAGCACAAATCCGCAAAGTAATGGGTGAGAACATGGTCCGCGTGTTACGGGCGCGTTTAGGCAGCGAGTGATTGGTCCGATTTATCTGCGTATTCCAAATTAAAGTCAGCAGTTTTCATTGCCACACCAGCAAAAACATCGTCACAAAATGCTTTTAATTTCCCATTGAATACCTCCGGTGCCTCATAAAATGGCGCGTGCGCTGTATTCTCTAGGATCATCGTTTCCCCATTATACAGGCAATCCGCTTTCAAACCGGACATAAAACTTGTTCTGACCAACGGCTCGTGTTCACCATGCATCAAACAAACTGGCGTCTTTGAGTTTTCTAGTTTTTGCAATTGACTTTGGCCAGTTGCATAAAGCAGGTTTTTTGAGATGTTCGGGCGTGCTTCACTGTGGGAGCGAAGTAGTGCTTCCTTGAACCGTCCCTCGCCTAACCCGGACAGGCAAGATTCCTCAAAATATTTGGCTTCTGCGTCGGAGAACTGACCTTTACCAGCCAGCAATAATACCTTTGAAAATTTCATGCTTCGCACAAGACCCAATGGACCATTTGGCGCAGGAGGCGCACCAAATGCAACGACGCCTGAAATTCTCGGTGATTGATCAATCAATTCAAGTGCAACCTGTCCACCAAGGGACCACCCGGCTACTAAACAATCTGAGATCTCTTCCTGCTCAAGGATATTCAATACGGACTCTGCCAGCCCTGCGTAACAATAGGTCTTAGCTGGATCTTTTGCATTGCTGGAAGCACCGTGACCCGGAAAGTCAATTGCCAACAGCCTGTAGCTGTCAAATTCCAGGCTGGAAAATTGTTTTTCAAAAACTTCCTTGCAAAAACCGGAACCGTGCAAAAACAGGATCGTCCGTAAGTTGTCCGGATTTTTCTCGATTGCTGATATGTATCCCGATTCATTTGGGATTACTCGGTGTTGCCCGTAGTGCATGTAAACACTTTCTCATCATTCCAATGGCTAATTTGACGAACATGATATGCATGCCATGTTAAGATAAACTGAAGTGTGTGTTACTCACGGGAAGTTCCAAATGTTAGGGTTTACAAAGCATTACTTGGAGTTAATCGTATTCGTTGCGCATGTATTTTGATTTATAAAGCAGAATAGAGACCTGAATGTTACTGGATATCTTTGTGTGTGTTGTTGGCTGGCTTATAATTGCGTGTCACACTTGGTCTTTAAAATATCATTTTGATATGCCCGTTACTCCGCCGGGCGTACGTTTGATTTCCTCACTGGTCATTTTCAGTGCTGTAGTATTGTCAATTCTAACATTTTATAAGGAACAACCAGTTCTACCGCAACTTGTTGGTCTTGCTGCACTTTTCTTCAGTCTTTGGATGTTCTGGCGGACGATAGCAGAAAGTTCCAACGCTAAGTTGCTAGCTGCATTTGATGAAAAACTACCGCATGGATTACTGAATACAGGTCCCTATTCAGTTGTGCGGCATCCATTTTATACTTCCTACCTGATCCAATGGATTGGATGGGCAATTGCTTCGTGGTCTGTTTGGGGCATTGTGCCGGTCGTCTTTATGGTAACGACCTACTACGTCGCAGCAAAAGGCGAGGAAGCAAAATTCTTACGTACGGATATGGCTAATCAATATAGAAATTACATGAGCAAAACCGGACGTTTCTTTCCACGGTTGATAAAGTAAAAAAGGGCTGGAGAAACGTTTGCTCCAGCCCAGATAGAATAATGTCCGAGTAAATCAGTAAAGTCCGCCAGTACCCAATGTTACCGCACGGTTTGCTGCTGGGGATACACTGGACGTACCAATTGCCATATCGTCTGCAAATCCGATTACAGAATAGCGGTCAGGTGGTGATGTACCTGGTTTAAATGCTTCCATAATAACACCTGGGCCACCTGCCTGTGCGAGCAGGCCCGTTTTGCGATTTATAGGGATAAGTTTCAGTCCACGAGGCACGCGGAAATCGCCAATGGTTTTGTCCTCAATTGCGGCAGTCATGAACTCCAAGAAAATCGGAGCAGCCAAACCACCGCCGGTACTTCCCTTACCCATTGGTTTTGGATTGTCGTAACCAATATAAACACCAGTCACCAGGTCCGGGGTATATCCAACGAACCAGGCATCTTTTTCTTCATTGGTTGTTCCAGTCTTACCGGCCACAGGAACGCCGAGGTTTTTCACAACAGTTGCTGTTCCGCTTGCTACAACACCTTCCATCATAGAAGTGATCTGATAAGCAGTCATAGGATCCAGCACCTGTTCACGATCATCCTCTAGGATTGGTTCGTCCTGGCGCTGCCATTGCTGAGCGTTACAGGTAACACAAACTCTTTCTTCATGTTTGAATATGGTTTTACCGTACCGGTCCTGAATTCGGTCAATTAGCGAAGGCTTGATAGATTTCCCACCGTTTGCAAACACCGAAAATGCTGATGCCATGCGAAGCACGGTCGTTTCACCGGAGCCAAGCGACATGGATAGTACCGGTAGCATTTTGTCATAAATTCCAAAGCGTTCGGCATATTCAGCAACCAGCGGCATGCCCATATCTTTTGCCAGACGAACGGTCATCAGGTTACGAGATTTTTCGATACCCAGCCGTAAAGTAGACGGGCCGGCGTATTTGCCGCCATAGTTTTTAGGTTCCCAGATACCAAGCTGTCGGCCTTGATCAATCCGAATTGGGCCATCCAATACAACTGAAGAAGGGGTATATCCATTGTCCAGTGCAGCGGCATAAACAAATGGTTTAAACGAAGAGCCCGGCTGTCTGTAGGCCTGGGTCGCCCGGTTAAACTGAGAGTCTGAAAACGAAAATCCACCAGCCATTGCAAGCACACGACCGGTATGCGGGTCCATTGCCACCAAGGCTCCGGAAATCTTTGGATTTTGGCGCAAACGGTACTGTTTGCTATCTCCGCCCTCGCCTTCCTTGATTTGCTCGACATAAATTATGTCACCGGCAGTCAGCACCCGATCAACTGTTTTAACAGAACGCACACCGCGATCGTCGTTCAGACGCAATGCCCATTTCATATTATTCAGAGAAATTGCTCCAATTTCACGATCGGCACTGATCTTTCCAGAGACTTCTTTGGCCGGTTGCAAGCCAATTGTTGCAGAGTTTGGACTGGTCGCTAGTACTATCGCCAACTTCCATTCTGGAACGTCTTTAAAAGATTGTAATTCCTCAAACGCCAAACCCCAATCATCGCCAAGTGCAACGGACTTTAACGGGCCACGAAAACCACGTCGGGTATCAAATTTGATCAATCCGTTTTGGAGTGATTTGCGTGCTTTTATCTGTAGCGCAGGATCCAGCGTCGTACGGATAGACAATCCGCCTTCATACAGCGCATCATTGCCGTAACGATCTACAACCTCACGGCGTACTTCCTCAGAAAAATATTCCGAAGCAAAAAGATAGGAAGACTTGCGGCGCGGATTTACCTCGAGCGGTTTATCTTTGGCTTTAGCTCCGACTTCTTCGGTCACATATCCATTTTCAATCATACGATCGATTACCCAATTTCGCCGATCAATGGCATTTTGGGTGTGTCTGAAAGGGTGATAGTTATTGGGACCCTTTGGCAGAGCGGCCAAATAGGCAGCTTCGTGTAATTCAACTTCATTCACGGATTTGTTGAAGTAGGTCAGTGACGCGCCTGCAACGCCATAAGCTCCAAGCCCCAGGAATATTTCATTGAGATAAAGTTCAAGAATTCGGTCCTTTGAATAGGCCGTTTCGATGCGCATAGAAAGCAGAGCTTCCTTGATCTTTCGTTCGTATGACCGCTCGTTTGAAAGCAGGAAGTTCTTTGCAACCTGCTGAGTGATCGTTGATGCACCCACGGCGCGTCTGCCTGAACCATAGTTTTGAATGTTGGTAACAACTGCGCGTGCTATCCCGATCGGATCAACGCCGGTGTGTTTATAAAAATTCTTGTCTTCTGCAGATAAAAAGGCCGCCTTGATGATATTGGGAACAGCCTGGATCGGTAAATATAGACGGCGTTCGCGAGCATATTCAGCCATTAATGAACCGTCTGCGGAGTGAATACGGGTTGTGACCGGAGGCTCATAGGCATTGAGAACCTCGTAATTAGGAAGGTCGTCGGTCATTTTATCTAAATACCAAGCAATGCCGGCGACTACCACGATCGCAAACAACATGCCTAGTCCAATTATATAACCAAAAATTCTCAATAGCATGGCATACAGTCCCAATTCACTGTCATATAAAGATTATATATGACGTTGTCCTTTGTACCTAGGATAGAGATTTCACTTAAATAACAATTTGTTTCACAAGTCATTAACCAAGTTGAATAAACTCGTTATGCAATCAAACTACTGCTACCCTATCAGGAGCAAATGTGGACACAATGTGTTCCCTAAGGTCAAGATACATGAATCCTCATCTACAACGTTCAAAAGTGCCTATTCGATCAAACTGCAATTTAGATTTTAGCGATTTTCAAAAAACCGGTTAACGGACTGAGTGATTGCTTCTGCAACAGTGGTTTGCCAAATTTCCTGCTGTAAAAGCTTTTCGTCTTCTGCGTTAGACAGATAACCAAGCTCAAGCAGAATACCGGGAACATCCGGGGCCTTTAATACGCCGAAAGCGGCAGAGCGCAGAGGATTTTTGATCAAAACAATCTCGTCATCCAATTTGTCCACAAGCATCCTTGAAAAACTACGGGAAAACCGCTTTGTTTCCTGAGCGGTAAGATCAGCAAGAATATCCGTTACAGCCTCCACATCGGTCTCGATTTTGATCCCTGCCAAAAGATCGACCTTGTTTTCAGATTGCGCCAATTCTTCGGATAATTTGTCAGAAGCCCTTTTTGAAAGTGTATAGATAGTCGCGCCGCGCACATATCGCTGTCTTAGGGAATCTGCATGTATCGAAATGAATAGATCGGCTTTATGGCGGCGGTTAAAGTCCAGGCGCTGGCGAAGCGAAACAAAGACATCTTCCTGTCTGGTCATAAGCACATTGAATTTGCCTTGATTTTTCAACATTTCTGCTAAAATCAACGCGAAATTGAGCACAATATCTTTTTCCTGAGCCCCGCCGCGTCCTGTTGCACCACCGTCGATACCCCCATGACCGGGATCCAGAACAATTGTCAAATCCTTCTCAAGTTGCTTTGCTTTGGTAACACGATTTCCTTTTTTGGCCTTTGTCCCACTTTCGCCAAGCTCCCTGCGCTGCGTATTTAACAGCGAGCTATAGGTTTCAATGTCGGTCGAATCAAAGTCCAAAAGAAATCTATATTCCTCCCTATCCAGTCTTTTCTGCATACCCGCTCTTATAATTTCCGCCGGTTTAGTAAGAGAAAGTACGATCCGAGAACGCCCCTGAGAAATCCGACCAAATCGAATATTGGATATCAAACCGGTTGGTTTGGGGAGTTGATTTTCAGAAAAATCGAATGTTGCTTCTTCCAGGTCGATGATAATTCTGAGAGGTTCATCCAGGTAAAAGGTTTTCAGCTTCAGATTCTTGTCAAAATCGATGAAAAACCGTGTCGTAGCATCATCACCAACGACACTTGCCCCAAGCGCGATAGGCAATGATCCTTCTTCAGCTGCGTTTGCGACAAACACCGGCTGAGCAAAGAAAAATAGGAAACATATAACTAGAAGGTTAGGAATTTTGCGCGTCATTGCTTTGGTTATGGCGGATGTTTCGGGGCATTTTGATTTCTTTTAATCCATAGGCTGCATTTTGATCCAAACAATTATGCTTGTGGAAATGACTGATTACGCTTATTAAATATATGTCAGTTTCAAGAATCTATATTTCGAATCTGGTTTTTTATATGACCGTTTCATTTTACGATTATCTGGCCCCATTAAGATTCGCGCAACTCAAGTTTATTGGAAAAACTGTTGCTTCGATACTGCATAATTGCCCGCTAAATCAGCGTGCTCTTTTTGCCTCACCGGTCGGAATTTACCGATCAACAAGAAACAATCGCGCAAGCTTTCGAGGATTGCTGCTATGCCCGTTAGGAATTTCGGCTCAGAAAATTTGAAAAGGCGGACCGACGTAAATAGTAACGTCGAGCCTATTCTTGAGCCGCTTTGGCATAAGCTACGTAAGTCACGCTTACTGCTTGCTCACAAATATTTATCAAATCGGCACTTCTTGCATCCACTCGCGATAGCATTACAAGGCGCAACGCAACGAACCATTTTATACATTTCTTGGTCGTTGGGGCTGAGCGCTCGGCGAAGTCGATTTGCGGAAACGAGAATTTATGTCAAACAAAATGCTTATAGACACCTCCCACCCGGAAGAAACCCGGGTAGCGGTGGTACGTGGTAATCGGGTAGAAGAATTTGATTTTGAATCCGCTGAAAAGAAACAATTACGCGGCAATATTTATCTAGCAAAAGTTACACGGGTTGAGCCCTCTCTTCAGGCGGCTTTCGTTGACTATGGCGGCAATCGTCATGGCTTTCTGGCGTTTTCAGAAATTCACCCGGATTATTACCAGATACCATTTGCAGATCGTCAGGCACTTTTGGAGGCGGAAGCCGAAGAAGCACGCGCCTCGCAAAAAGCTGAAGATGATGAATTCGGTGATGATGATGGCGAGGAGAGCGAGCCTGTAAAACCGAAAAGAAAGCCACGCAGAAGGAAGAATGCAAGTCCGGCATCTGAAGAAAGCAAAGAAGCTGATGTTGTTGCAACGACAGAAACGGCTGACACTGAGGCAGTTTCATTAGAGCAGGCGGAAGAAAAGGCAGAGGACGAGCCTGACGCAGAGCCTGAAGTTGCTGCAAAACCAAAGCGTAAAACAACTCGCAGACGGGCTCCGAAAAAGCCTAAGAACGCTGAAGAGACTGTTGAGAATGCAGAGGCCTCAAACGATGAGGGTGCTACCGAAGAGCCCGATGGTTCTTCGACAATCGCTGCAATAATTGAAATGGATACGATTTCCGAGCCGCTGCCCGACGATGAAGAACCAGAAGACAGTAGCGGAGAAACTGCTGAAGCCGATGTAGAGGAAGAACCAAAGCGCAGACGGACTTCCCGGCCAAGACGGAAGAAAAAGGTAGAAACCACAGAAGCGGCGGAAGAAGCGCTTGCGACTGTCGAAACTGCATCTACAACCGATGTGGCAGCGAATGACGAAAGCTCGCCTGCCTCTAGTGAAACGCAAGCCTCGTCTGAAGCGGAAGAACCTGTTTCTGAGGATGGCGATAAAGCAGAGGCTGCGGCTGAGGCTCCTAAGACAAAACGCAGACGCTCATCACGCAGAAAGCCTAAAGCATCAAGTGACAAGCGCGAAGGCGACGAAAACGCTCCAGAGAACAACACAACTGACCCAGTAGAAGATAATGGACTGGATGCGGGTGATGACGCTGACGATGATGTTGAATCGGTAGGTCAGGAAGATGCGTTGGAAGAAGTGGCGACGCCACGCCGGATGCGCAAACAGTACAAAATCCAGGAAGTTATCAAGCGCCGACAAATTCTGTTGGTTCAGGTTGTCAAAGAGGAGCGCGGCAATAAAGGTGCTGCTCTAACAACCTATCTTTCTCTTGCAGGACGCTATTCAGTATTGATGCCAAATACGGCGCGTGGCGGAGGTATTTCGCGAAAAATTACAAATGCTGCAGATAGAAAGCGTCTGAAGACAATTGCAAATGATCTAAACGTCCCCGAGGGAATGGGCGTGATCTTGCGCACCGCTGGTGCTACTCGGACAAAGCCGGAAATAACTCGCGACTTCCAGTATCTGATGCGGCTGTGGGAACAGGTTAGAAACCTTACGCTATCATCCAGCGCACCTTGTCTTGTCTATGAAGAAGGCAGCCTAATCAAACGTTCAATTCGTGATCTTTACAATAAGGATACCGATGAAATTCTTGTAGCTGGCAATAACGGCTACGAAGAAGCGCGTGATTTCATGGGTATGCTTATGCCGAGCCACGTGAAGAAGGTTAAGCATTATCAAGATGCTCAGGCCATCTTCACACGTTACGGCGTTGAATCGCATCTGGACAATATGGTGACACCGCAAGTCACGCTAAAATCTGGCGGATATCTGGTAATCAACCAAACCGAGGCCCTGGTTGCTGTTGATGTTAACTCCGGCAGAGCGACGCGAGAACATTCAGTTGAAAAAACCGCCCTTCAGACCAATCTGGAAGCAGCCGAAGAAGTTGCGCGTCAATTGCGATTGCGTGACCTTGCCGGGCTGATTGTAATCGACTTCATTGATATGGAAGAGCGGCGTAACAATCGTGCTGTTGAGAAAAAGCTGAAAGATTGCCTGAAGAATGATCGCGCGCGCATTCAGGTTGGAAGAATTTCGCATTTCGGACTTATGGAGATGTCGCGGCAGCGCATGCGTGCAAGTGTGTTGGAAAGTACAATGCAAATCTGTCCGCATTGCGCAGGCACCGGATATATCCGCTCAGATACAGCGATTGTTCTTCATGTACTTCGTGGTCTTGAAGAGCATGTTTCAAAGAACCGCCGGCATGATGTTGTCTTGAGAACAACGCCAAGCGTGGCGATGTATCTTCTAAACCAAAAGCGTGCAGCAATTGTCGAGATCGAGCAGCAATCCGGTATTATGGTCGAGGTAAGGATTGATCCTGACCTGCAAGGGCAGCAGTTTGAATTTGACAAGGGTGAGCAAAGCAAACGCGAAATTGTTTCCTCTGCGGTTGGATACGATGGAGATTCGCTTGATACTGCAACAGAAGAAAAGCCAAAAAAGAGAAGCAGACGCCGTCGAAGAGACGAAGATGAAGAAAAGACTTCTCAGCAAACGGACGAGGAACAGGAAGCAGAAGAACAAGCCTCCCCAGCAACTGACCAGTCTTCAGAAGATGAAACCGATGACCGGCCACGTAAAAAACGCCGCCGAGGTAAACGTGGTGGACGGAAGCGGCGCGGTGATGAAGGCACAGCTGATACAGAAGCAGCAGCCTCAGAACATAATAGTTCTGATGGTCAGGTTGAAGCATCATCTCCAGCAGAAGCTGCGGTAGATACCGACACCGATACACCGGTTAATGTTGAAACTTCTTCGACCACTGAAACTTCGAATGTTGAAGAACCCGAACGCAAGCCTGCCAGAAGTACACGTCGTAAAAAGGCACCGATTAGCGCTTCGAAGGCCGAAGTAATAAGCAGTGAAACAGAAACGCACAGCGTAGCTGAAGATATTTCAACCTCTGCGGAAGAACCGCCACGCCCTAAGCGCAGAAACACACGGCGTAAACCGGCTGATGAACCTCAATCTGAGGAAGCAACAGAAGCTCAATCTGAGGCTGTATTGGACACTCAAGATGCAACCCAAGAGCCGGAGCAAGCAACCGAAGGTGATGGAGAGAAAAAAGCTGGTTGGTGGAACCGGGGCTTTTTCTAATCACACGGTCGGTCCGTGGGACATATACTTCGCTGTCGCTCGTAATGACGCAGTTGCGTTACTTTTGCGTAAGTCCTAAGACTTATAAACTGAATT
>JBCCBE010000077.1:0-15837 GCA_039814425.1 Pseudomonadota bacterium | reverse complement strand
TCACAGATCGCGTCGCGGTACATGATCCACTGGCGCTGCATGTCGCGCAGGCGTGGAAACTTTTCCGGTGCATGGGTAATACCATCAGCCTTATTTTCTGCATCCGATTGCTTTTCGCGTTGAGCAAGTTTCGTGTAAACCGAGTTTAGCTGACCGTCCCACCATTCCGCTTCATTGTAGAGGCAAGCACCCATACCAACCGTCGTACTACCGCCCGGCTGGTCATTCATGCAATTGCCCGAAGCTTTCCCAATACATTGATATCGCTCATATCCTTGTTTTCCTTCAAGGCAGTTTTTGATCAAATTCTTATCTATCGGGAATTCGTTTGCTTTCGCTGAACCATTATTATGAACGGAAAATACAATGACGATTGACAACATAGTTATCGAGCGGAGAAATCCCATCAAGCAGTTTCTTTCATCAGTTCACGGCCGACCAGCATGCGTCGGATTTCTGATGTTCCGGCTCCGATTTCCATTAGCTTGGCATCCCGCATCATTCGTGAAACCGGAGAATCATTAAGATATCCCGCACCACCCATTGCCTGGACAGCCTGAACCGATTGCTGCATCGCCTGCTCAGAAGCATACAATACGCAAGCGGCTGCATCCTGCCGGGTTACCTCTCCTCGATCACAGGCGCCCGCTACCGCATATACATAGGCACGCGCCGAGTTCATTGACGTGTACATATCGGCAATCTTGCCCTGCATTAGCTGGAAGTCGCCGATTGGCTGGCCAAACTGTTTTCGTTCATGCATGTAGGGCATGATTTCATCAAGACAGGCATGCATAAGGCCAATGCCAATTGCTGACAGAACCACCCGCTCATAATCAAGGCCGGACATCAGCACATTCACACCCTGTCCCTCCTGATTAAGAATGTTTTCGTAGGGCACCTCCACATCTTCGAAAATCAACTCGCCTGTATTGGAACCGCGCATTCCTAATTTGTCGAAATGTTGGGATGTAGAAAATCCTTTCATCGTCTTTTCGATGATAAATGCCGTGAGGCCTCGCGCACCTACATCCGGATCTGTTTTTGCATAAACAACCAAAGTGTCGGCATCAGGTCCGTTGGTGATCCAGTATTTATTGCCATTAAGGACAAATCTGTCATTGCGTTTTTCCGCTCTCAGCGACATGGAAACAACATCCGAGCCAGCGCCTGCTTCTGACATGGCAAGTGCACCAACATGTTCTCCCGAAATCAGCTTTGGCAGGTATTTTCGTTTCTGTTCTTCTGTCCCATTCAGACGAAGCTGGTTAACGCAAAGATTGGAATGTGCGCCGTAAGACAAAGATACTGATGCCGAAGCTCTGGCGATCTCTTCGACAGCAATAGAATGAGCCAGATAGCCCATGCCGGCACCGCCGTATTCTTCTTCCACGGTCACACCGAGTAACCCCATCTCTCCCATCTCCTGCCAAAGGTGCATAGGAAAATTGTTGGACTGATCGATTTCAGCTGCATGCGGTTTAATACGCTCTTGCGCGAACCGATGAGTCATTTCACGTAGTGCTTCGATTTCTTCACCAAGCCCGAAATTCATGGAAGCATAAAACATTGTGGGGTGATCCTCCTGCCTGTCATGCACTTTAATCTGATAATAGCCACTCAATACTATGAACATGCGGTGGTGCTTTTGCCAGTAAAACTTTGCCCCCGCCAGGCCATTCACGCATTGCCAATTCGGGGTTTTCGCCGCCAGAAAATTCAAACGAAAGCCAGAACAAGGGATTTTCCACGCTTGCTACCTTGCCTGCTGATTCCATAGCGTTCGTGATTCTATCCTTCGTTTCCTGGGGAAAATACTGCCAAGCTATCGTATGGTAAAACACATGCGCAACGCCTGACTTCAGACCGTTTTCCAGTATTTTTTCCACCCAGGAAGCAGCATCCATACGATCCAATTGTGGCGGGTCTTGGCAAGCAATATCAATCGCAGCTTGTGTTCTTGTAATCCGTTCGGGTTGATCGGGCCAAAGATAGGCGATGAGCTTTTCGCGATCTTCTGCGCGCTCTACAGACAAGGGATTGAGATCACAACCACGTCGGGAAACCACGTTTACTGCAGCAGGTTTTGGTCTAAAGCCGGTCCATTCTGGTACAAGGCGGACAGCAGAATTTTTTGCCCCATAGATTGTTTCAGCAATTTCATAGGCAAAGGAATTCATTTGCAAGTTTAAACCGCCACTTGCTCCCAGCTCATAAAGCGCGATCGGAAGTCCGGTAATATCTGAGATTTTAGCAAGGCCAGGATAAATTACAGCTGCACGTCGGACCTCATTGGTTTGCGGGGCGAAATCGAGCCACTCCATAATTTCCGGGTCATTGGC
The DNA here is from genome assembly GCA_039814425.1 of Pseudomonadota bacterium. Taxonomy (GTDB): domain Bacteria; phylum Pseudomonadota; class Alphaproteobacteria; order Rhizobiales; family Rhizobiaceae; genus JAALLB01. The sequence goes on along the minus strand of JBCCBE010000077.1, from coordinate 13,495 downwards.
TTTTATTGTTTTGATCAAAACTTCAGCCAATGCATTGTTTTCCAATATCGCGTCAGCTTCGTAGAAAGGCGCAAGATCTGGGGCTGCACCTCGACGGACAAGGGCGTGCAAGACACCTGACAGCCGCAAGGCTACTGCATCGCCATTGGCGCTTGGATCACCTTGCCAGGTGAGAATACGGTTGCCCGTTTTCGTGTTGGTATCAAGACACCTACCCAGGCAATTTGCTAGTTGACCCATAAGAGGTGAGCCAAGTTTTACACACCATTCAGCCTGTTGGAAAAAACTCTTCCTTACAGCTTCCTCCGTATTTGCCTTACCACTCAATAGAGTTACCTCCATAATCCCAGAACGTTCCGGTTTGATCCGCTGAGAGATGATCTAGCACATCAAGCATCATGGCCGCAGATTTTTGTGGCGAAAGTCGGTCTCTTTCGGAAGCAAACGGGTCAGATAATGAAGTCGCTACGGTACCGGGATGCAACGCAATGCACATGGAGTTGCGATGCGTACGCGCAAGTTCTATCGCGGTACATCTGATCAGTTGATTGAGTGCGGCCTTGGATGCACGATAGGCATACCAGCCTCCCAAACGATTGTCTCCAATACTTCCAACGCGCGCAGAAAGGGTTGCAAAAATTGCCCGCTCGCTTCGCGGCATTAAGGGGCAAAAATGTTTCATTAGAAGCATCGGGCCAATTGCATTGAGTTCAAGCAGTTTCGCCATTGTATTTGGATCAATTGTCTTGAGAGACTTTTCTGGGCGGATGATTTCGTCTGATAAAAAGCCGGTTGCATCAAAAAACAGATGAAGCGGTTTGCCTATATGAGCTGCAGCCTCCGCGATCATAGCTTCGTCGGTCAAATCGATTGAAGGGGTTGACGAACGCGACAGCCCTGTCACTTCGCTACATCGCGGATCATTTTTTAGGTGTTCCAGAACCGCAGACCCAAGGCCACCGCTTGAACCTGCAACAACTGCACGATAGTCTTGCGGCAGAGATTTTAACGAAACCATTTTTGCTTACCCAAATGAGAACTGACTTTATACATCGTATTGCCCGCGACCGTTTCAATGGCTGGCGACAGCGCGAACGATTCACACAACTGATCGGTGATAACGCCCCACGATCAATGGATGAAGCCTACGCAATCCAGTCTGCTTTATACGAAATTATGCGGCAAGAGGCAGGCTTCAGTGATTTTGACGGCCATAAGGTTGCGTTGACCTCGCCAGACATTCAAAAAATGTGTGGGGTAGATCAACCTGCCTACGGCGCGGTTTTCCGCGAATTTGTTCATCACACAGGACATAAGATCAAAACCTCCGATTTTATTCGCTTAGGAATTGAGTTCGAAGTTGCTTTGGAGATTGGCGAAGATGTCCCAACAGGTGAATATACCAAAGAGACGATTAGTAATTACATTTCCGCAGTGATGCCTGCTTTTGAACTGATCGACGACCGCGATGCGGATTATGCCCATTTGGACGCCATGTCGATCCTGTGTGACCGCTGTTGGTGCAATGGGATTGTGCTTGGAAAACGGATTGAAAACTGGCGTAACATTGATCTTGGCAATGCAAAGACACGGATACTCTGGAATGGTGTAGAGGATGAAACCGGGAATACCGGTGCCGCGCTCGGACACCCGCTTAATAGCGCAGCCTTTGTCGCAAACCATCTGGCAAAATCCAGCCAAAGTCTCAAAGCCGGTGAAGTAATTATGACTGGAAGCGCACTTAAGACCCGGTTTCCCAATTCTGGTGATACAGTAACCTATCGCATAGATGGTCTGGGAGACGTTTCAGCTCACGTTAGCTAGCTTTTTCATTTTCACATCAGTTAGAGGCGGCTTGATTAATATCGTTGAGCTTCTTGGCCAAAATTCGTCGCTCAAAACCGGCAAATAACATAGCAAATGAAAAGCAAGAAGCTTGTCGCGCAGGTGCCGGGCAAACTCTGCCGCGCTTCATAGCTTTATCTAAAGCCTCAACTGAATTTTTGGTAAAGAAATGTCGATATGTTCCCGACAAGGTGCTAGTAGGATCAACGTATGTATTTAATATTAATCTGAGCGTTTTGTATGAGAATTGCTGTTACCGGTGCCAGTGGCTTTATTGGAAGCTATTTGGTGCCTCAGTTGAAAGACAGACATGATTTAGTGTTACTTGGTCGTAATCCCGATCACTTGTCCAAGAAATTTCCAGGCTTTGAAACTGCCGCATATTCTCATCTGATTGATACGCTTTGTGGTGTAGACACTATTGTCCACCTTGCGGCCATCCTTCCAGACGCAAAGCTTTCACAAGATTCCTTTGAAACTGCGAATGTAACCCTTACCGATGCAATCGCTGATGCTGGCATTCACAATGGGATAAAGCGTTTCATATTCACTACGACTTTGGGCTGGCATGACAATGCTTATTCTCGAACCAAGAAGAATGCCGAATTGCTGCTTAAAGAAAAACACTCGCTTGAAGTCACGGTTTTGCGGCTTCCAAATGTTTACGGAGATGAGTTTCGCGGTAAACTTGCCAAACTCAACCAGTTTCCCCCGCTCGTGCAAAGAATTGTATTTCCAATCCTTGCAAGTCTGCGCCCAACTGTTCACGCAGATCGGGTGTGCCAGGAAATTGAAGCAGCTATATTGTCTGAAGAACCATCCGATCAGTTCATTTCTGACAAGCAGATCAACAATCCAGTTTACAGTTTTGTGAAACGTATAATTGATCTTGGTTTCGCGATTGGTGTGATTGTCTTTTTGTGGTGGGTAATCCTGTTGATTTATGCGGCGGTCCGTATCACTTCGCCTGGCCCCGGCATCTTTGCTCAAAAACGAGTTGGACAGGATGGCACGGAATTCACATTATACAAATTTCGGACCATGTTTCTTGAAACGAAATCAGCAGCCACCCACGAGATCGGTTCAAGCCAAGTGACCGCATTTGGTAAGATATTGAGAAAATTCAAGCTCGATGAATTGCCACAGATCTGGAACATCCTGCGCAATGAAATTTCGCTGGTTGGACCGCGGCCTTGCCTGCCAAGCCAGACTGTTTTGATTGAAGAACGCGAGAGCCGTCATGTATTGCAAGCAAAGCCAGGTATTACCGGCCTTGCCCAAATCAATGATATTGATATGAGCGATCCGGTTCGCCTTGCAAAAAAGGATGCAGAATATCTTTCGCTACGTACATTGCTACTTGATATAAAAATCATACTTGCCACTGCTCTTGGAAAAGGTGCAAATGACCGGGTGAGTTAAGCTCAGGAAAAGCGTAATAATGAACTTTATAAACATTCGCCAACCCGATGACTGGCACCTGCATTTGCGAGATGGAGATATGCTGAAAGCAGTGCTGCCACACACAGCGGAACATTTTTCACGCGCGATCATAATGCCAAATCTGGTACCACCGGTTGTTACCACGCAAGATGCTAAATCCTATCGTGCGCGTATCATGGGTGCAATGCCAGCGGGCAAAACCTTTACCCCACTGATGACGCTCTATCTGACTGAAAGCACAAACGCCGCTGATTTAGTTGCAGGCCACCAGTGCGGGCTGATAACGGCTGTTAAGCTATATCCTGCCGGGGCAACAACCAATTCGCAATCGGGTGTGCGTGATATTGAAAAAGTCTATCCGATACTAGAAGCCATGGCGGAAAACGACGTGCCTTTATGCGTCCACGGCGAGGTTACAGACAGTGACATTGATATATTTGATCGAGAGGCTGTCTTTATAGACCGCGTTCTAATTCCCCTGCGTGAGCGCATTCCTGCGTTGCGCGTTGTGATGGAGCATGTCACGACAAAACAAGGGGTCGAGTATGCCCTTTCCGGCGGTGATAACCTTGGTGCAACCATTACAACCCATCACCTCATCATCAATCGTAATGCGATATTGGCAGGCGGCATCAGACCGCATTATTATTGCCTGCCGGTAGCAAAACGCGAAGAACACCGCGTTGCACTTCGTAAGGCTGCTACCTCTGGCGATCCGACTTTCTTTCTCGGTACAGATTCAGCGCCTCACACTGACCCGCTGAAAGAGCAAGCCTGCGGCTGTGCCGGGTGTTTTACGGCAACTAACACGATGAGCCTCCTCGCCCACGTGTTTGAAGAAGAAGATGCTCTTGATAAGCTTGAGGCTTTTAGTTCGCTCAACGGTCCTCACTTCTACGGACTTCAACCCAATCCTGAAATCATCACACTGGAAAAGCAAAAAGATCCGGTAGTTTTTCCTGAAAAGATAGAAACTGCGGATGGTCCGGTTACGGTGTTTGATCCGATGTTTGATGTATATTGGAGTGTGGTTTAGAGCTTGTCCAATAGGGCATACCAGGTAAGGGCAAGCGGCAACAACGGCTTGCGCAACAGAGTGCCGCCAGGGAATTTTGGTGTTGGCAATTGCGACATCACATCAAACCGGCCCATCTGACCGTTTACGGCTTCAGCAACGATTTTACCGGCCATAGTTGCCATATGCACGCCTGATCCAGAATATCCGGAGATATTGATGATGCCATCCCGCCTAAACTCAAACAATGGTACACGCTTCAACGTGATCGCCAGTGTGCCGCCCCAAGCGTAGTCAATTCTGGCATTCTTGAGTTGCGGAAAGATTTTCAGCATTGGCTTGCGGGCAGTTTCAGTTACGTCCTTTGGGAATTTATAGGTGTAATTTTCTCCGCCACCAAACAGAAGACGGTTGTCTTCAGATATACGAAAATAGTTGACGACAAAACGAGAGTCACAGACTGCCTCCCCATCACGAATTAATGCGCGACAGATTTCATCATCAAAAGGCTCGGTGGCAATGATGAAGTTATTAATTGGCAATACGCGACCGGCTACTTGTTTATCGAGGCCGCCAAGATAGCCGTTTGCTGCAAGGACCACATGATCGGCCCGTATTGTGGCCTTATCCGTTTTAACAATACAGGGTTTTCCACCACTAACCGATGTTACACGGCTTAGTTCAAAGATTTGAGCGCCAGCTGAAATTGCAGCGCGCGCCAGTCCACGGGCATAGTTAAGTGGGTGCAGATGACCTCTGTGCGTATCCAACACACCGCCAGATAAATCAGGCGAACCAACTTTTTCGGACATTTCTTCAGGACTTAAATAGGAAACCGAATGATAGTCATATTTGGTGCGCAGGTGCTCGACTTCCTCGATACCGTATTTGTCGTATTTCGGTTTGTGAAATCCGTCGATAATGCCGGAACGATAGGCGCAATTAATATCATGCTCTTTGATCAAACTTCGAACCAGATCGGCTGCGTCCACGCCAATGGTAAACGCCTGTCTAGCCAGAGTGTCCCCGACGAGTTCTTCCAATTCATCTTGTGCCACCCGCTGGCCAGATCCGACCTGGCCACCATTACTGCCAGAGGCGCCCCAACCAACGCGATGAGCATCCAATACGCAAACTTTAAATCCCAGCTTTGAAAGGTGCAGCGCAGATGAAAGACCAGAAAATCCTGCGCCAATTATTGCCACATCAAAGGTGAAATCACCTTGTGCAGCGGAGAAAGTTTCGATTGGTTCTGCGCTTGCCGCGTACCAGCTTGGCGCATGCTCGCCTAACCGATCATTGATATCCAGCAGGTTCGACATGGATCAAACGTTCAACAACAGATGTTCGCGTTCCCAGGGTGAAATCACTTTCATAAATTCATCATGTTCAGCCTGTTTGACAGCGGCAAAAATCTCGACAAATTCCGTGCCAAGGACACGCTTGAGGTCGTGTGATGCTTTTAGCGCATCGACAGCACCCAGTAAGCTGAAAGGCAAATCGCGACTGCGATGTTCAAATTCAATTTCTGCTTCCTTGCGTGGCTTGATCTTTTTCGTCATGCCGAGATAACCGGTTGCCAGGGAAGCAGCGATTGCCAGATACGGATTAGCATCTGCGCCAATAACGCGGTTTTCCACCCGCCGAGCAGCAGCGGACGCACGTGGAGCCCGAATGCCCGCAGATCGGTTATCATGCGCCCATTCCAGATTGACCGGAGCGGACATGTTGGGGACCAGTCGACGATAGGAGTTCACATAAGGCGCAGCAAAGGCACAGGCGTTATACATATATTTCTGCTGACCGCCGATGAAGTGAAAAAACTCTTCGGTAGGGCTTCCATTTTTATCAGAAAAAATATTCTTTCCGGTTTTCGTGCTGATAATGCTTTGGTGAATATGCATGGCACTGCCTGGCTGCGTTTCCATCGGTTTTGCCATAAATGTAGCGTGAATGCCGCATTGCATTGCAGCTTCTCGGATCAAGCGCTTGTAGTGAAAAACTTCATCAGCAAGCCGGATCGGATCACCATGCATCAGGTTGATTTCCAACTGACCGGCACCGGATTCCTGGATAATCGTATCGATCTCCAGGTTCTGGGCAGTGGCGTAATCATAAATGTGTTCAATTACCCGATCATGTTCATCAACCGCAGAAAGGGAATAGGCCTGATTGGAAAGACTTTGCCTGCCAGAGCGACCAATTGGCGGCTCAACAGGATAATCCGGATCAGTATTCTTCTTGGTAAGATAAAACTCAATTTCCGGTGAAACGATCGGCGTCCAACCTTTACGGCGATAAAGACCAATCACCCGCTTTAATACCTGTCGCGGCGCAAAGCTGATTGGTTCACCGTCGCGATCCATTGCATCATGAATGATCTGGATCGAAGGATCGTTAGCCCAGGGCACTGCACGCGCAGTAGAAATATCCGGCGTAAGGTAAATATCTGCATCGACATCGTAACCATCGATATCCACGTCTGGATATTTCCCTGTTATTGTTGCCATAAACAAGGAAATTGGAAGCCTGATTTCAGACTCTTTGATGTATTTGGCAGCTGGCATCACCTTTCCGCGTGCCACCCCAGCAGTATCGGGAATGACGCATTCCACCTCATCAACATTATGATCCTGAATCCAGGCATGAAGTTCAGATATACTATTTGTTTCAAGTTCGGGGGAAAAACCCAAGCCAATTTCAGGCTTAATATTAGACATAGGACACCAATTTAGACCGTGCGCAAACACCAGCCGTGATCACGGTCGGAAACTTCTAAATGAAAACTCTCTTCTTCCGTATATTTAGCACGCAGATACATATCTACGAATGCATCACCAAAGTTCTCGCGGAAAAACTCTGATTTGTCAAAGTCGACCAACGCTTCGCGCCAGCGTGACGGAATAGGGTTGCCCGGTTGGGGTAGTTGACCCTCGATAGATTCAGGTCCCGGATCAAGTTTTTTCGTCAGCCCATGATGAATGCCTGCCAAAACTGCAGCGGTTAGCAAATAGGGATTTACGTCTGCGCCAGCAATGCGGTGTTCGACACGGGCATCTTTTTTGCCGGATATCGGAATTCGCAGCGAGACCAGCCGATGATTACGACCCCAATTGGCTGCGTTAGGCGACCAGCCTTCTCTGCGATAACGGCGATAAGAATTAGCAGTTGGTGCGCATGCAGCAATCGACTCCGCCATTGTCTGCATCAATCCGCCAATGCCGTGCAGCAAGTTTTCTTCCGCCTCACCAAATATATTATTGCCGTTTTTATCCAGAATGCTGACATGGATATGGCAGCCGCTGCCGTCACTTGTGCCAAGCGGCATGGCCATGAACGAGGCCAGTTGTCCATTAGCTACCGCAATATTGCGAATGGCATGTTTGAGCATGATAAAGTCACGACAATGCTCTGAAATCTTGCTCGAATGATCGAGGTTCATCTCAAACTGGCTATCGCCATATTCGCAGACCACAGATGTCATCGGAATAGTCTGAGCAGACGTAACGGATTTTACCTGATCCAAAAAACCCTGCACATCACGCAATGGTTCAAGCGCATAAACCTGCGGCCCTTCGAAAGGGGGCCAACCATTTTCTGGCTGCAACGGCTGCGGCGGTGATTTGGTTGGATCAAGAAGATAAAATTCACCTTCCAAGGCAATTACTGGAAATAAGCCGTCTTCATTGAGTTTTTGAACTACCCGCTCCAATACGCTCAATGGGTCTTCCGGCAGAAAAGTACCGTCGCGATCCGTCGCTCTTAGAAAGACCTGTGCCGTTGGAAACTTTGCCCAGGGTACTGGACGCAGAGAACCCTCGATTGCCTTGTAGGTAATATCCGGATCGCCCGTTAGCGGCGGTTGCAACAATGCGGCAGGGGTTTCACCTCTGATATCACAAAACATCAGAGAGTAAGGCAGGTTAGCACCAGTAGTATAGAGTTTTTCCAGACCATTACCCGGGAACTGTTTACCTCGCAGAATGCCATTGGAATCAGCGATTAATACATCAACTGATTCCGGTGCCTGATTTTTCTCCAAATAGGCTTTTATATCGGAATGCATCGGAAGCCTACTTCACTTTTGCCCAGGTTTCATCCAGCGATTTAGCAACCTTTTCTACCATCTCATCAATCTGCTCATCAGTAATTATGAGCGGCGGAGACATCACCATCGAGTCACGCACAGCCCGCATAACAAGGCCGTTTGAATATGAAAAGTCCCTACATATTCCACCAACTTCACCGTAATTTTCAAAGCGTTTTCGGGATGGTTTTTCTGGCACTAGTTCAATCGCTGCCAAAAGCCCGCGCGTGCGCACTTCGCCAACAATTGGGTGATCGGAAAGGGTTGCAAGTTTTTCTGCAAACAATGGCGCTGTATGATCGCGAACCCGCTCAATAAGGTTTTCGCGTTCCATGATCTCAATGTTTTTCAGAGCCGCTGCACAGCATGCTGGATGACCGGAATACGTGTAGCCATGGAAGAACTCGCCTGCCGTTGCAAACATCTCCTGCGCGCGCCGTTCGGAAAATGCTACCGCACCGATTGGCAAATAGCCGGAGGAAAGGCCCTTTGCCATCGAAATCATATCCGGCTGCAGGTCGTAGTGGATAGAGCCAAACCATTCACCTGTTCGGCCGAACCCGCAGATCACCTCATCGGCAACAAACAAAATATCACGCTCCTTACAGATGCGCATGATTTCGGGCCAATAGCTTTCCGGCGGAACAATAACACCACCGGCACCCTGTATCGGTTCAGCCATAAAGGCGGCAACACGATCTTCACCCAGCCGATCAATCTCTTCTTCCAGAGCACGGGCACGTTGAAGTCCGAATTCTCCAGGCGACATATCGCCCCCTTCATCAAACCAATAGGGTTGGTCAATATGCGTGACATCAGGAACAAAGGGGCCACCCTGCCCATGCATTGCTGACATTCCACCAAGAGTAACACCTGCCATAGTCGAGCCGTGATAGGCGTTCTTGCGGGTTATAATTACAGTCTTTTCCGGCTTGCCAATGGAAGCCCAATAGGTCCGCGCTACACGCATAACCGTATCGTTAGAATCCGAACCCGATGTATTAAAGAAAATCCGGTTGAGATCACCCGGTGTCTTTGATGCTATTTTCTCTGCCAGTAATGCAGCTGGTGAATGAGTAGATTTGAAAAAAGTATTGTAATAGGCAAGTTCGCGCATCTGATCAGATGCAGCGTCGGCAATCTCGCTACGTCCATAACCGACATTGACACACCAAAGCCCGGCCATCCCATCAAGAATTTTGTGGCCTTCTGAATCCCAGATATAACATCCATCGGCCTGATTGATCAGGCGCAGATTGTCCATTCCCAGTTCAGCCGTATCCATAAATGGATGCCAGTGGTGAGCTAGATTCTTGGCTTTAATTGTTGCTGCATCCGGAAAATTTGGCTTCGTGCCCATTGTAGACCCCAATCATAATGTTAGGGCAAAATCCATCATCTCAGTGCATTTGGCAACACCCCCTTTCAATTATCCTTAGCAGGAAATATCCCGGTTGGTTTGCCATCAATGGTGACCGTGTTTTTTCGGCGCCAGTAGTCCGCAACACCATCGCTACCCATTTCTTCATAAAACGGCACTAATTCTTGATCTGCCCGATCCTTTTTGAATTCCATAATCGGAACGCCCGTTCCGCAAGAAGACTGCACCATATCAATCTCGAGCTCAAAAACCTGGCGGCTTCCGGCAATTTCAGGAAAATCAGCAAGCTTTTCCTGCCATTTTTCATCATGAAAATGCGTTACTTTCGCATTTCCATAAACACGCAAAATCCTCGCATCTCCTTCAAACGCACAAAACATCAATGTCATACGACCATTTTCAGCGACATGGGCCGCGGTTTCATTACCGCTGCCGCTCAAGTTTAACCAGATAATCCGGTTATCATCGATGATCTTAAGCGTATTCATTCCTTTTGGTGACACGTTCACCCTGCCCTCGCCGCCAGCTGTTGCGACAAAGAACAAATGTTGTTGCTCAATAAACGCTGTAAGGGTTCGACTGAGTTTAGCTGCTGTCGCCATTTTTCGTTTTCCTATAATAGTCCAAATAAGAACATATATAGAACAAACGACGCGATTCATTCAAGTTGTATCGAAGGGAAAACTACAACTAAGATATGCCAGTCTGTGATAACCCTTGCACAAATCATTGTTGTTCTGCTAGCCATCGGCGTTCGTATTATTTGAGGAGACCCCTGTGCGGAAAGCTGCCCTGCCTGATGATCGTTATCCTGCTATTTCTGATTTGCGTCGGAAAGCCAAAAAGCGGATGCCATTTTTTGCTTGGGAATATCTCGATAGCGGAACTGGCGAAGAAGCAGCAATGCATCGCAACGAGGAAGCACTTGGTAAAATTACAATCACACCACATTTTATGAAGGGTGAATTGAAACCAGACCTTTCAACCGAATTGTTTGGTAAAACCTTCAGTGCACCAATTGGGATTCCACCTATTGGTTATACAAGTTTGATGTGGCCTGGCGCTGAGCAGATGCTTGCACGCACGGCTAAAAATCATAACATCGTCCACTGCATCAGCACGATGGCAGCCGATACCCTTGAAAATTGCGGTCCCTTGTCTGGCGATAATGGCTGGTTTCAGCTTTATCCACCGAGGAACAAGGAAATCCGGGCTGATCTTTTAAAGCGGGCCAAAGACAGCGGTTACCACACTCTGGTGATAACCTGTGATGTGCCAGCTCCTTCCATGCGCGAACGTCAGAGACGGGCCGGCATTTCTATTCCACCAAAACTGACACCAACAATTTTATACCGCATCATGATGCGCCCGGAATGGGCTCTCACCACCCTCAAACGCGGCAAACCGACTTTTGCGATCATGAAGAAATACGTCGATGATGGGCTAAACTTCAATAACATCGTAGATTTTGTAGGCCAGGAGCTGGGCGGCTGTCTGGATTGGGAATACTTCAAAGAAGTACGCGAGTTATGGGATGGACCTTTGGTGCTCAAAGGCGTGTTGTCAGTCGAAGACGCCAAGCAAGCGGTAAAATGCGGCGCTGACGGTGTTTGGGTTTCCAACCATGGTGGCCGTCAGTTTGAAGCTGCACCGGCGGCGATTGACACGCTGGCCGGAATCACCCGGGCTGTTGGTAAAGATGCAAAAATTATATTTGATAGCGGTTGTCGATCTGCCGTGGATATTTTGCGTGCGATTGCGCTAGGGGCTGATTTTGTATTTCTGGGCCGCCCGTTTATTTATGGCGTTGGCGCGCTGGGTAAAAAAGGCGGCAAGCATGTCTATGAAGTGCTAACCGCTGATATGATGAACAATATGCATCAACTCGGAATTGAACGACCTGAGGATGTCCGCAAACGCGATGTCCTGATCGACAATCAACTGGTCAAATTGCCAAAATAGTCATTTAGAAAATCAAGATAGATTGCGGTTAGCGTATCAAGGTCTGAGAGCGCTGTGCATTCATCCACCTTGTGCATTGTTTGGCCAACAAGGCCAAACTCGACCACCGGGCAGTAATCTTTAATGAAGCGAGCATCTGAAGTTCCGCCACCGGTGGAAAGTTCTGGTGATTTTCCCGTTACGCTTTCAATCGATTTACCAAGCGTTGAAACAAGCCGGTTGTCTCGGGTCAAGAAGACCGGTGATACATGTCCGATCCACTCAACTGAAAAATCAACGGCGCCTTTCTTGTCCTTGCGAATGACAGAGCGTGTTGCGCCTTCCTCAAACCGGCGGATGATCTCCTGGCGAATGGTTTCTCCACCCCAGGTTTCATTGAAACGGATGTTAAAACCAGCGGTTACTTTAGACGGGATCACATTGGTTGCAGGATTTCCAACGTCAATCGAGGTAATCTCAAGATTGGTTGGTTGAAATTCTGCAGTTCCCTCATCAAACGGAGTTTCCAGCAGCGTGTTTAAAAGATCAATCATGCCCCGAACTGGATTGTCTGCCAAATGCGGATAGGCAGAATGCCCCTGAGAGCCGTTGACCGTAAGAATTCCTGAAAGAGACCCGCGCCTGCCGTTCTTGATTGCATCGCCAATCTGATTGGGGTTTGACGGTTCACCAACAATTGCGGCGTCCCATTTTTCACCCTTGTCTGCGGCCCATTTTAAAAGCTTGTCCGTGCCGTTAATCGAAGGTCCTTCTTCATCACCGGTAATAAGAAACGAAATCGACCCATCCAGCTTTTTGTTATCCAGTAAACTTTCAACAGCAGCCAAAAAGCAGGCGATCCCACCTTTCATATCAACGGCACCCCGGCCATACATGAACCCCTCACGGACCTCTCCCTCAAAAGGACCGCTGGTCCAGTCTTCAAGATTACCCGGTGGCACAACATCTGTGTGACCTGCGAACATTACATGAGGGGCGGCACTGCCCAACCGGGCATAAAGGTTTTCCACGTCAGGCGTATCGGGTGCTGAAAACGTTACGCGCTCGACCTGAAATCCTAGTCTGGAAAGTTCCATTTCGAGAAAATCAAGCGCACCGCCTTCTTGCGGCGTAACGGATGGACAATGAATCAGATCACGCAGGATTTCAGCAGGGCGGGAAAGACTTTCAATTTGTTGGGTCAAGATTCAGTTCCTGGCAAACGGTGGCGGACCGTGTTCATTATCAACCGGTTTTGTCGGAATGAACATCAACCCCACTACGAATATCCAGCTGATTGTTGGTAATAGCGTTAATATTGCAAGCCAGCCTGTCATATCTATATCGTGTAGCCGCTTCACCGCCAGAGCAATTGTTGACCATAGCGTTACAATTCCAGCAATGAAAAGGATAACCAGCCAGAAGTTTTCAAGCTCAGTATTGCCTTCGCTCATCCCAATTTTATAGAGCAGAAAAAACTGCGGTAGAATCAGAAACAACACGGCAAGGGTATACGACTGACGGGCAATCCGGCCTTTCCTACTGAAAAACAGCCACGTAAGGGATGGTGCTTCTGATCCTGCCATTGGTTCTAATCTCTCAAAAGTTCATTGATTCCAGTTTTCGATCGGGTCTTCTCATCAACAGTTTTCACAATCACTGCGCAATAAAGGCTCGGTCCTGGCTCACCATTTGGCAATGGCTTTCCTGGCATTGTACCGGCAACAACAACTGAATAGGGCGGGACTTCACCGTAGCTGATTTCACCGGTTGCTCGGTTTAC
>JBCCBE010000159.1:0-3007 GCA_039814425.1 Pseudomonadota bacterium | reverse complement strand
CGCTCTCAAGAAAAAAACGATCTTCAGCTAGAGGAGCTTCAAAAAACGTATCCCAGCCAGAAATTCACAGGATTTATCGCAAATCTGGTGGATACGTCAGAGATAAAGCGGGTCGCTGCAGAAATTGGGTCAAGATGTGCTGAAGTGTCGGCTCTATATAACATTGCGGGACTTCTAACTGACAAACGTATTATGAGTCCTCAAGACATCGAGGGGCACTTCGCGATTAACACGCTAGCACCCTATGTTTTGACCCAACTGCTACGCGAAACCCTCAGTGCAGGTGCAAAAAATGCTCAGCAGTCCGTGGTGGTCAATTTTTCATCAAGCGCTATTAATAGCGTGAAAGAACTGGACGCAGAAACGCTGGTTAATCCAGAAAGCATTGGTGGCTTGATGGGGGCATACGCCAAGTCGAAGGCAGCCCTGACTGCCGTTAGCGCTGCGATGAAGGAAACGCTATTAGAAGATGGCATTTTGATTCAAGTCGTAGATCCAGGCCCCACAAAAACGTCAATGACTGGCTCAAGTGATGGAATGCCTTGGTTTTTTCTTTTGCTGCGCCCTTTAATATTTAAGTCGGCTAAACTTCAAGCTCAAAGACTTGTCAACGCTGTTGAAACAGCCATAAGCGAGGGTGCATCGGGACTCTTTATTTCTGAAGGTAAACGGCAGTCCTATCCTCCAATCGCTTTGGATAATGAGACACAACTCAAAATTAAATTGCTGCTTGACACCCTGATGTAGTGAGTCTTTTTAACAAATTTTGAATTTATGCCTTCATCAACCCAAACCAAGCCTGAAACTTTTATTCCGAGTAGTAGACAGATCTCATTTACTCGCCATTTGATCGGCGTTTTGCTCAATCTGACCGTGCTTGGCCTCACAGAACAATATTGGCAATATGTTTTCATTGATAGCTTCATGCTGCTGCTCCTAATTGCGGCGCTCATCCAAGTTGTGTTGAAGCTCACAATGGAGGTTATCCACCGACTGTTGGTCTTTTTTTTTACCGCAAGAAGTGGTTTTGGCATTCTATTGGGCAAGGCCATTGTCTTCTTCGTGATAGATGTGTCTGCAAAAGTGATTCTTTTGCTCGGTATTCATGCCGTGTTTGGTGAGCGCGTTCGCTTTGGGGGGATAGGCGATGGCAATCTTGCTTTTGCTGTAGTAGTTATCATCATGCTTCTAACCGAACAGTTTTTTCTGCGAATTCACAATCGATTGAACTAAGTGCTTGATCTCTAAACGTATCTTCTACCAGTCAATAATATGGAACTTAATCGACAACAAACCTCCACGTTGCTGAAAATTTCCGCAATCCTCTGGGTGATTTGGGGAGTTGTTCAAGCTTTGGCTGGCGTTCTGACTATTTCTCAGGAGACGTCCGGGGCGATCGCAGGCATTGCAGATGGCGTTGATCCTGCACGTTTGGCAATGGATTATCCCGACGCGGCTGGTGCGGTCGTCAATCAGCACGGTTTTAATCTGCTTTGGGGCAGGATGGTAACGATCATCGGTGGCGTATTTATTTGGCGAAACAACGTCGCTGCCATATTTATCTCAGCACTTGTGGGTGATTTGCTCGATGTTGGGTATTTCATCTTCATTGACCTCGGGGCTTCAACAAGTTTGTCCTGGGAACTGTGATGACCATTATTTCGGCAACGGCGATCGCATTGAGTTTTTATGCTCATTTTCGACGGATATAGCCACTAATATATAAAGTTGGTAGAAACGGGTTAGGAATTATCCCTAGGTTTGCATTGTCTGAGCTCTGTCAACGGTTTTATCTATGGTATCTGCCAGGTTGTTTAGGACAGTCACATCGGCTAAAACCCTTGCATAACAACAGCCAACCTGACTAACAAAGTAAAAATGCATCCTTACTTTGCTATATCACTGTAGAAATGGCGTTAGGGTTGCATCCCAACCCCCTCTGGAGGAATCATGAGTGACTCAAAAGTTGCCTTATTAGCTGCCTTAATGCTGTTTTTCATGCTTTGGGTGCCACTAGGGCAATACGACTTTTTAACTGAGAATTGGATGAAAATTGGCACCTATGCCGCTCCATTCCTCATCTGTATTTTCTGTTCCGTTAGATCTGAAAAGACAACATCAATTTTGACGGACACTAAACTAATGTCTGCACTCTTTTTGGTGGCTTACATCATTCACCAATTTGAAGAACATTGGATTGATTTATTGGGTGAAAGATATGCTTTCTATCGCGATGTAAATCAGTTGATTTTAGAGGTGCTCAATGCTCAGGATTCAACCATCATGCCACTGAGCCCTGAAGCCATTTATGTGATTAATACGTCTCTGGTTTGGCTGGTTGGAATTCTCGCTATTTTGCGCAGCCCTGACCATTTATTTTCATCTCTAGCAATGGCTGGAATTACCCTCATCAATGGGATGAGTCATATCGTATTGGGAGTCGCCAAACAAGCTTATAACCCTGGATTGCTGAGCGCCATTGTTGTTTTTCTGCCGCTGGCAATCGCCTTCTATCGAGCCATTTTAACAGAGAACCCTAACATCAAAGAGCAAGTAATTGTGAGTGGTCTGTGGTCTGTGCTGGCTCACATCATTATGATTGTTGGCTTGCTAGCTGCCAACTGGTTTAACTTCATTTCTGAAACGACTTACTTCGCGGTTTTAATTATTTGGTCTATCCTTCCAGTCTTTCTATTCAATTCTAATACCAATTCAATATGAGTATAATTCGGAAACTGAAAGCCTTGCTGTCAAAGGGCTTTGTCTCAGATATTCTGTGCAGTTTCATATTCATTTGGTATAAGAACAATCATGTATTGATGCTGCTCACTTCAGTCCAAGCAGCGCATAGCAACCACAGAAAAGGGCGACCTACTGAAATGGCGATCGCGTTTGAAACGCGAGAGTTCAAAAGGTAATTGCTCAACCGGGTTGACCAGCGACGATGAGTGGAAGAAGATGGTAGGCTTTTTGCATGACAGCACTACCGCCCCTGGATGGACTGAGT
>JBCCBE010000113.1:0-7624 GCA_039814425.1 Pseudomonadota bacterium | reverse complement strand
TGGGCAGCATGGTGCTGTGCTGAATGTATTGATCAGACACATATTCACCGACAGTCTCGATGGTGGGTCGGGTCGCGAGTACCTCGTAGAATTCGATGATGCGCTCGGCACGTGCACGGTCCACATCATTGTTGACCATGATGATCGTTTCAAAGCCCTGAGGGATGGTGTTGCGGTAAATAAAGCCTTGATCCTGTGATCGTGTTGGCGGAGCAAAGGGGTCAGTATCCTGCGCCGCTGCGCTGAGCGTCGACGCAAAGAGTATCGCAGACATGAAGAGTATCTTGGGGGTCATGATGTCCTCGTTGATGTATTTTGCTGGATTGAGGTCGGATGCCTGGAAGCTTGCGCGCTGTTTCGGCGAAAAAGACCGGAAGCTGTGCGTGCCAGTGGTCAGTCGAACAAGTCTCGTGCCGCGTCGGCCACAAGCTCTGGCTTTTCGGCCTGGATGAAGTGGTTGGCGTCGACGATCAGAACTTCGCCATCAGGCACCATATCAGCCGTTTCCCAGTATTCTTCGGGCCGCTGTCCGGGGTCATGCTGGCCTTGCATAAAGACCACTGGCATGGTCATGCGTGGGAACACTTCGGCAAGTCTGAACTCCAGCTCTTTGTCAAAACTTGCATCGGAATAACGGACTGCAGCAGCTGCAGCCGTGCCCGCAAAGCCATATTCCCAAGCGGCACGCGCCAAATGTTCTTCACTCATCTCGACCGAGAAATAGTCGCTCTCAAAGAGATCCCGCATGAAATTGGGTTGGGTATGAAACGCGACGTCTTTCATCGCGTCGTGGTTTGGCCGCGGCAATCCGTGTGGCTTATCCGCTGATTGTTGCATCCGCAGGTAAGCGAGGATGCGCGGATTAACGTTCTTCTGAGCGACCATGTGATCGCCGATTACGGACCCCCTATCGTGGCCAACGAGATTGAAGTTCTCAACGCCAATTTCTGTCATAAAGGCTGCGACTCCTGTGGCCACGCCGCTATATGTCAAATCAAGATCCAAGCGTTTGTCTGATTGACCATACCCCAGTGTGTCAACAGCTATGACGTAATAATCATCGGCCAGATATGACATCACTTCGTGCCACGACCACCAAGTGTCGGGGTGCCCGTGCACAAACAGGATGACTTCATCTTTGGGGTCTCCGGCGGTGACGAAATGCCAAACAGCCGCGTTGGCTTCCACGTACCAATGCGTGCCAAACACATTGTTGGCCAGATATTCGATTTCACCGTGCCTGCTGACCGTTCCTGCTGGCGGTTGCGCAGCCGGATATCGAATGTCATCGGTGATTTGAGCGAGCGGATAGGCCTTATAGGTATTATGTTTTGTGTCGTCTTCTGCGAAGGCAGAGCTAAGATTACAGATCAAAATGCAACTGGCAATAACGATAGAGCGTAACATCAACGTCCTCCTACATTAATTCATTACGAACAAAGGATGACACATGGATTGCTTAACCTAAAAGCCTATCAGTCGCGCATTGGGTGCGCATATGTGAACATTGCAGCAAACAATTACGCGCAGATAGACTAAAAAAAAGTATTTGGGAAACGGACAGCATAATATGAATTATTTGTCCTTGGCGTTACGAGGTCTTCTTTCATTGGTTTTTGTTGTCGCCGGCGGCGCAAAATTCGCTGGAGTTGAAATGATGGTTGATACTTTTGATACGATTGGTTGGGGACAGCAATTTCGCTTTTTTACGGCCTTCATTGAGGTCGGCTCGGTAGCGTTGCTTTGGACTCCAGGGGTGCAATTCTTGGGCGCAATACTCCTGACAATCACCATGGTTTGTGCAGCCCTATTCCATTTTCTTGTTCTGGGGCCATCGGCCATGCCCGCATTGGTGCTTGCAGTTCTATGCAGCATACTTGCGTATATCTACAGACAGCAATTCAACTTGTTTTGAGACGTGAGCACTAACGATAGGGAGCGATAAATATGTTGGGTAAATCTTGACTGGAAAGATGCTACTTCAAAGCCCAATGTTATTACTGATTGTAGCGTTTGCAATGCTATGGGTGCCACTAGGTCAGCATACATTCCTTATTGAACATTGGATGAAACTGGGTACTTTTATGGCACCCTTTATTCTACTTGTGGCATTTTCGTTTCGCTTGGAGCCAACAGTCGCCCCAAAAACGAATGTGCGCTTTTTATCATTGATTATGCTCGTCGCCTATATTGCCCACCAATTTGAAGAGCATTGGATAGATTTATACGGGAACACATTTGCCTTTAAAACTTACCTAAATAGCATGTTGCTCAGCCAATTGGGTGCAACAGATGGGGCTGTAATATTGCTGTCAGATGCAGGCATCTTTATGATCAATACATCGCTAGTCTGGCTTCTTGCTTCGTTAGCAATCTGTCTTGGTTCAAGGAACATATTTCCGGCACTATGTATGACCGCAATTATACTGGTGAACGCGTTCAGTCATATCATAGCTTCAATATCAAGCCTGAATTATAATCCCGGGGTGCTCACCGCCATCGTGATATTCATACCGACTGGGGTCTTAATCTATGCTTGGTTTCTGCAATCAAAAACAGCTAGTCTTCCTGCAGTCGGAGCAAGCATAGTGTGGGGTATTCTTGCTCACATTTTTATGGTTTCTGGTATCATCCTGTCTGGATGGAATCAGCTAATTCCAGAAGTGGTATATTTCGGTTTTCTAGTAATTTGGTCAGTAGTTCCAGCAATATATCATCAATCAAACGATCACTGAAAGTGTTGTCTTACCAATTGATTTGCCATCAACTTTTCTGCCCGTTTTGAGAGTTATTATCAAAAGGCTGCGAGGAAAAAACAGCTTTTCATAACATGCAGGCTACGGTATTGTCTCGCCCTTAAGCGTATCCTTAATACACTGTAGCATCTTTTGAATCTTTATGCTGCGATGCAAATCTACGTGTGTCACTAACCAAATGGGGATGTTCCAATTTGTCTTTGGCTTAACAATTTCATGTAAATCGCCATGCAACTTAGCCATAAATTCCGGTAAAATACCGATTGCAACTCCAGCCAGTATCGCCTCTTGTGTTATGCTCGGATGAGATGACTGCATCACGCGTCTGTCTTTAGGTATGTTTCGTAGCACCCAAGCTTCAATTGGTACTCTTTCAGCAAATTCTGGATTTGCAATAAAGTCATGATGTTGAAAATCATCAGGTAGATCAGGGTGACCTTTTCTGGATATATATTTGTCATGCGCGTATAGGCCAAAACGCAGGGAACCGAATGATTGAACGACATAATCGGGTTGGTCCGGTTCTATCCTGGACGCGATGGCAACATGGGCCTCTCCGTATTCTAGCTTGGCAAGGGAATCTTGAGCCTGAATAGTTACATGTGTTTTCGGGTATTCTTTGCGAAACGCAATAATTGACGGCATCAAAATGCTACGTAGAGCGGTGTGAGCAGTCAAAATCATATCGTTCGTCGTTTCTGTATTTCCAAAACGCGCACGAGCAGCAAAATCTGTGAACATTTCGCTGGCTTTATGCGAAATGCGCAAAAAGTCTTCGCCCGCCTCCGTAAGTACATAACCGCGTTTGTTGCGCAAAAACAATTTTGTCTGAATCTCTGCCTCCAGCAGATCTATATGCCGGTTCACTGTTGCGCGATGAATCCCAAGAGCCTCTGCTGCCGCTGTCACTGTTCCAGTTTTTGCAACTTGATAAGCAGTTCGAACTTCTACCCACTTTTCCATCTGATTATTTGCCTGTTTTGAAATTCAATTAACACTCTAATGCGCATACATTGCGCGCTTGGATGCGTTGCTGCTCCATATTTTATTAGTTCTAATATCGTCTGAGAAATGAAAGAAGGAATTTTGCATAACGTTCTAGTAACAATGCGTTCATAGTCCAAGAGAACTCAACCAGTTGAAGAATTCTCTTTGGATATTTTTTCGGATGTTATCTGGATCATAGCGTAGGCGCCGTGGACTAGGGGTTATAACTCGTACTCGCTGTAAACCTTCTGACCTGTAGCGAAAACAAAACGACTAGTCTCAGTCAAAGACAGCGTTGGCTTTCCAATATTTTTTAAATGAGCAAAGGATCTAAAACATGAAACTTGCAGATTTAGTCGTATTGTTGTCAGTAGTTGCTTTGTCAACCATCTCAGTCGCAAAAGATTCAATGGCACAAGATACCGCAAATGAATTGTCGGCGGTTACGTTCTCTAGCACCGATACAAATGAAGATAAGGAACTAAGCCTGTCAGAACTGACGGAGATGGCAATGAACATCGCCATATCAATGGATTCAGACGATGACTTGATAATTAACAAATCTGAATTCATGGAATGGGATTTTGGCTTTCACTATTTGGCAGAGGAAAAAGGAGATGGCGATCGATATGCTGCTGTCAAACGTGTGATGTTTGCTGTTCAAGATCTAGACAGCGGCGGAAGTATCAATCCAAGAGAGTTGCGCATCAACACTTACTGGAGTTTTCTGAGAGCAGACTTGAATAATGATCGTGTGTTGTCTGAAGCGGAATACCTCAAGGCTTGGATGCCAATTCTCATGATGAAAGCAGCGCCTGAATAATAGAGTTCTGTTTCGGTCCGGACCATTCGCGCCCAACGTGTAAATTAAAGTTTCTCCGCTCCAGAGGAATATTAAACAAAGAGACTCAGCCCTTTGCCGCAAAGTGAATGAATTTGGCTAGCTCGCTTTTTAGTGGGTATTAATAAAGTGGAGACCTGTGTTGGTTGGGTGTGTCCAGAAACTGTTAATCCTTTTCAGACGGTTTGACTTCACCAAATCACGTATCAATGCGCACTTGATGTGCGTTCAGCAATCTTGACTGTCCCATTGATTTTCTACCCAATACCGATCTAAAAATGGATTAAAAACCTCTATGAAACAGATGGTTAAGTATTTTTTGTCAGCTATTTTTGTTTTATCTTCTATTGGCAGCGTGACCGCTAGTGAACTGTATCCGCGCATTTCCGGGAACGTGATTTTCCGGCTTGGCTACGATGGTGTTTATGAAGCGCAAAATCCGCTAATCGAGAGTAACGATTCCTTTGGCATCATGATTGCTTCTCCCGAACTTAATTTTGCCAATGGTTTTTCTTTAAATTCAGAAATTCGTTTTGAGACAGTCAGTCCACCATTAGAAGATAGATTTTTCGAAGGTGAAGGTTTGTTCGTCCGCAAACTCTTTGCAAATTACGATATCAATGATCGCCTGTCTGTTCAGGTCGGTAAGTTTACACCATCTTTTGCCCTTGCTTCCTTCGAAATAATCGGGATGTACGGCAACAATTACAATAAAGAAATAGAACTCATAGACCGGATTGGTCTGGGAACCGAGTATATGTTCGATGCAGGTTCATCTGGTCAGCACAAATTTAATGCCAGTGCGTTTTTCGATGATACAAGCTTTCTGTCTGATTCACTTGGTTCAAGCCGCGGAATGAATTCCCTTGAAGATGGTGGTGCCAGCAATACGGAATCATTGAGTTCCTTTACATTGTCGGTTGAAGGTAGCAAAATCGTTCCCTTACCCGGGCTTACCTATAAAATCGGGTTTGTCCATCAGGCCAAAGGTCTGGATGGGGTCTCAGATGAAAACGGGCTTGCGCTGGCTGCAAAACGTTCTTATCAGATCAATAGTGATCAATCATTGACCTGGGTCGCTGAAGTTGCGCCAATATGGAGTTTTGAAGGGACAGGGGATGATATTGTATATTCAAGTGCAGGGCTTATTCACAAGTCTGGTAATTGGACATCCGTTTTGTCTGGAACCTACCGACGCAGAGATTTAGCCAGCGGCGAAGTTTTTGATGACTATTCTATACAAACGTCTCTGGAGTATGATTTTGGCGATGGATTGTCCTTAGGGTTAGCTCATGAATTTCTTCGTGATGAAAACATTAGAAGCCAGCGTATTGGTATGCGCCTTTCGAGAAAAATAGAATTAGGAGGTTAAGTCTAATGCTGCGGGCAAGTTTACAGATTGCGTTTCTTGCAATTACAATTGTGGGCCTTACTGCTTGTGTTGATACGCGCACTGTACTTCCAGAAACGGCATTGGCTAAAGCAGCTGTCGATGGATTTGAAGATTCGCTCATCAGGCTCTGGGGAGACGCTAAGTCAAGCGAAATTGACTTAGCGAAAATTAAAGCTTCACCTCAACTAAAATCCACAAAGGATGCCGCAGACGGAACGATGCGGCAAGACTTCTTGGTTTTATCGGGTGGAGGTGCCAATGGGGCCTATGGAGCTGGATTTTTGAGTGGTTGGACGAAATCAGGTCAACGACCTGATTTTTCAATGGTTACTGGTGTAAGTACTGGTGCGATAATTGCTCCATTTGCCTATTTGGGCTCAGAGTATAATGCGTTGCTTGAGGAGTTTTATACCACTTATTCAACCAAAGATTTGGTACGTAGCAGAGGCTTGGGTGGAATTCTGGCAGGTTCGTCTGCTGCGGACTCAAAACCGTTGGCCAACCTGATCGCCAAATACATAACACCTGAAATCGTAAAAAAAATTGCAGATGAATATTCTGAAGGAAGATTCCTTTTGATTGGCACAACCAACTTGGATGAGCAACGCCCGGTCATATGGAACATGGGTGAAATTGCGAGAAAGGGTAATCAAAGAGCAATAGAATTATTCCGTAAGATTATACTTGCTTCGATTTCAATTCCTGCAGCGTTTCCGCCAGTTTTAATAAACGTCAGCACGGCAAGTGCATCAGGACAAGAGCTTCATGTTGATGGCGGCACAACCGACAATGCAATTCTGGTGCCGTTCCATGTTCGCCTGAACGCGGTTGATACCAAGCCAAAGAAGGGATTTAAAAGGAGAGTCTTTGTAATAGTGAACTCAAGATCCGTCCCAAAACGCGAAGTCGTAAAAACGAGCACAATAAAAATTGCAGTTAGATCAATCAGCACGTTAATTCAACAACAAACGTCAGGTGATGTTCTGCGTATTTACAACTATGCACGTGCAAATAGCATTGAGTTTAATTACCGCGAAATTCCAAAGGATTTTGACAAGGAGGCAACAGAGCTTTTCGATCCAATTTACATGCAGGCACTCTTTGATTTGGGAAAAGAGGAAGGAACCGAAAATCACAATTGGAAATCAGTGCCGAATAATTTTTGAACATTGGCAAGGGTGGTAAAATGCATCATGGTTTAAGTGTGCCAATAGTCAGAAGTGATTATGATAGCGTCAATTCAGAACACCTACAGACAAGTAGGAATGAGGAAGCATTTTGGTGTTCTCATTTGAACCACGCAGAAAAAGTGACTGTCGGTCGCGAATGCAGATGTTTTACATCTGTTGAAAGTGCAAAGCATTTATGCCTTGGCAAGCTCGCATAACTTTGGTCGTGAGCTATGATGCCATGCTTGGTCATCAACAGAAGTTATATGATAGTCATCATACCCACAATTACGTTTTATCTCACGGCTAAGTGCCTAGCCAACCTAACACCCTTGATTGTTACAGGAGAAGCGAAGCTTCGCGTCTTAAAGCCTCGGCGTGTTCTGGGATTGCTTCGGTTTTTCGAAGATGGGTAGATACGGCTGGATAATCGTCAAAATTCAATCCAGTGCTTGCAGCCGTATTCAAACACCAATGT
>JBCCBE010000052.1:0-23806 GCA_039814425.1 Pseudomonadota bacterium | reverse complement strand
TGACGGGCAGATCCGGAAAGATCCGGATCCACACGCGGCCTTGGCTAGTGTATCATTGCCAAGGCCACCATCGATAACGTTTGCACCATCACTACCAATCAGTGTGTCATCGTTTGTTGTACCCTTGACGTTTTCAATACTGATATAAGTGTCACTAGCATTGTTTAACCCGGTGTCCAGGTTGACGGTTACAGCTTCATTTCGATCGCTATAATCGACCGTATCTTCACCATCACCACCATCTAGAGTATCCGCTCCCTCGCCACCAGACAGAGTATCATCGCCAGTGCCACCAAGGATAATATCATCACCCTCGTTACCTTTAAGCGTATCAAAACCAGCGCCGCCCTCAATCCGGTTGTCTCTAAAATCACCATCAATAAAATCTGACAGATCAGAACCCACAACGTTTTCTATTTGCGAGAGAATATCGCCCTGAGCATCGCCATTGGAACCGGTACCGGCTTCAAGATTGATAATAACGTTACCGGCAGAACCGGAGTAGTCGGCCGTATCAATCCCATCGCCACCAATCAGCGTATCGGCATTTTCACCTCCAACAAGCAAATCATTGCCCGCACCACCATCCAGTACGTTTTTGTCATCATTACCGATTAGAATGTCATCAAAATCTGTTGCTGTAATATTCTCAATCGAATTCAGTGTGTCGCCATTTGCATGGCCACCACTAACAACGCCCAAATCAAGATCTACTGAAACAAAAGCTGTTGAAGCTTGATAATCTACGGTATCTGTACCTGCGCCACCATCGATGGCGTCGGCGCCGATCCCACCTTCAAGAACATCGTTACCTGCGCCACCATCCAGTGTATCATCACCATCGGCCCCGCGAATCTCATCATCACCCTCGCCACCGATAAGTTCGTTGTCATTCGCATCACCAAGCAACATATCATCTTGAGAGCTACCTATTACGTCTTCAACTTCGAATAGCGTATCACCTTCAGAGTCACCCCCATCACCAGTACCGGCGACCAAGTCGACTTCAACAGCGGCGTCAGATACGGAATAGTCCGCGACGTCTCGCCCAGCACCACCGATAAGTGTATCAGCACCACCGAGTCCGACAAGGCGATCATCACCAACACCACCCTGCAAAATATTGGCAGTTGCATCACCGGTCAGTGAATCGTTAAAATCAGTGCCGATAACATTTTCAATATTAGCCAGATCATCACCAGCAGCATCACCACCAGCAGCATCATTTGCAAAATCCGCAGAAAGGTCGATTGTTACAGAGGATAAAGAAGTTTGGTAGGTAACCGTATCATTCCCAGCACCACCATCAATTGTGTCTGCTCCGGCCTCACCGCTAATAATATCATCACCTGAACCGCCAAAAATGATATCGTCGGACGTGCCTCCAGTCAGAGTATCGTCACCCTCATTACCATCCAATATTGAACCTGAATCTGAGGCAACAAGGTTGTCGCTGTGGACCGAGCCGTGCAAACCTTCGATACTGATAAATGAATCTCCGGTCTCATCACCGCCCAAACCAGTTATGCCGGTTTGTAGATTAACTATCACACCTTCAGATGAGGTTTGATAGGAAGCAAAATCAAATCCGATGCCACCATCTAATATATCAGCACCACCACCACCTACGAGGGTATCACCACCATCGCGACCCAATAGCGTTTCATCAAACTCCGCTCCGACTATGATATCATCAAACTCTGAACCGCCAGCCGTTTCAAATCCTGTAACGACGTCACCTTCTGCATGTCCACCACTGGAAATTGTACCATCCAGAAACAGGTTAATACCTGCATCAGAGTTTTGATATTCAACCGTATCTGATCCAAGGCCACCGGCTAGCACGTCGCCGCCAAGTCCACCGGAAGCCGTGTCATCTCCATCACCACCGGTAAATGTATTCGCCAGGCCGTTACCCACGAATACATCGTCACCGCTGCCGCCAATTACACCTTCAATCCCAGATAATATATCACCCTCTGCATCGCCCCCAAATTGTTCAGAAGAAATGTTAAGATCAACTTGGAAAGACGTAGACAGACTGTAATCGACGGTGTCATATCCTGCGCCGCCAGATATAGTATCGGCACCACCAAGCCCTGAAAACAGATCGTTTCCGGCACCGCCCAACAAAATGTTGTCTTCTATATCCCCAGTAATTGTATCATCAAAATTAGAGCCAATCACATTCTCAATGGAAACGAACGTATCACCGCTTGCATCACTTCCTGATGCAGTATCCAGGCTTAGGTTTATTTGAACGCCTGCATTTGCAGTCGAATAATTTGCAGCATCAGAACCAACGCCACCGATCAGAACATCAGCGCCTGCACCACCGTTCAATACATCATCTCCCAGACCGCCTGTCAGGACATTTACGTCTGAATTACCAGTAAGATCATCATCAAAATCAGATCCGGTAAGGTTCTCGATACCTACAAATGAGTCGTCTTGCGCATCGCCACCCTGCCCGACGCCCGTAGCCAGATTAACCAGCACGCCTTCTGTAGAATTTGAATATTCAACGCTGTCATTATTGCCGGCGCCACCATCAATGAGATCACGGCCTGCACCACCAATAATTGTGTCATCACCAGAACCACCGAAAAGCCGGTTCTCACCTGCAATGCCGCTCAATACATCGTCGCCTGCTTCGCCACGGAGCTCGTTGTCAAGAAGGTTGCCGGTTAGGGTATCATCATTCGAGCTACCAATGATGTTTTCGATATTGTCAAATTCATCACCATTTGCATCACCACCTGAAGCGGTATTTGCGGTCAGGTTGATATCAACAGCACTTGAGCCTGCATAATCAACAGTGTCTGTTCCAGCACCGCCATCCAGAAAATCTGCGCCTGCATTACCTCTTAAAACGTCATTTCCAAGGCCACCGCTTAGCGTGTTGTTTCCGCTGTCACCAGTAAGAACATCATCAAAGTCTGAACCTTGTAAATTTTCGATACTCGTAAGCGTATCGCCACCAGCATCACCACCGAAATGGATGCCAGTACCCAGATCAACATTTACTCCAGCACTTGAACCTTCATAGGATGCTGTGTCTGTGCCAAGTCTGCCATTAATCAGATCTGCGCCTGCGCCACCTTCCAGCACATTGCTGCTGTTATTACCAAACAGCTGGTCATCGTGTGCAGAGCCTATCAGGTTTTCAAATCCGGTTAGCGTGTCCCCTTCAGCGTAGCCGCCATCTGTAAGCGCATTCGTAAGGTCTGAAACGACTGACTCGCTGGAGGTTTCATAAGAAGCAGTATCATTACCAGACCCGCCGCTTAATGTATCTTCTCCTGCTCCTGCAACTACCGTGTCATCACCTGCACCAGCATTTATTATATTTCCCGGCGGCGTGCTGTTTAAAATGTAATATGGCTCATCAGTGACCGGATCGACATATTCTGTATCTGCTTCGGTCTCAACATCTCGAATTGCAAAACGGGTCGCAGCAATTCCTTTTGACTCATTGCCATCAACCTTATTTTTAAATGTGTACTCTAGCCCGATAACGAAATCACTGTAAAAGCCATTAAAGTCAGTGGTGGCACCTTCCTCAGGCAAAACATACTGTAAGTCGACTTCAACGATACTTGGATCATTCGGATCAATATTGACTATATAACCGTTGGATGTCTTCGTGCCATTAATTACGGAATATCCCTCCGGCAATCCTCCTACCAGAACTTCCGTTGGCTCAAGGTTTTCCGCCGGGATTTCAGCTGCAAAACGAATTGTTCTAACCGCAGTTCCAGATGGTGTCAGATCAGGGTTATCAGCAGCAATTAAATCATCACCAGACGTTCCGTTTATCTTTTCGCGAGCCTGCTGAACGGCAAAACTGTCGTTTGTTTCAGCTTGTTCAATCGCCGCGGAACCAGCTATTACGGTAGTCCCATCGCTAAGTGTAGTTGATGAAACACCGCTAATGCCAAACAACTCAACTTCAACATTAATAACCGGAATATCTACATCTGATTCACCGATTGCAGGATTTACATCGTCCTCGGTACTAGGCGTTCCTGGACTGCTTTGAGTTGGTGCGGGCGGGACTTCTTCATCAGCAATTGCATCTTCAATGCGCGAGCGCTCATCAACGGCATCCTCTTCCTTGCCCGCGTCAACATCACCTTCAAACGGACTTGCAGTGCTGATTTTAGAAGTGTTGACTTCTACTGCTTCGACAATTTCTTCTACGACTTCTTCTGAAGTTTCTTCAGATTCTGTTTCAACTTCTGAAGAGGAAGAGGCGGTACTGGCATTGAAAACCTGTTGAGTTTCATTTTCTTCAAATACACCGATTTTCGAAATCACTGCTTGTTTGTCGACGGTTGTATCGACAAAATTCATATTGATTTCAGATTCTGAAAAAAGATCAACGCCGAACCCGACCAATACGATTGAGGACCCATCACTAAATGATAGAATCAAATCAACATCAGAAAGAGAAACAACCACATCATCAAAATTGAAGTCAAACGCAAGGCCATCTGACGTGGCAACTTCAACAATATTGGTTTCACCAGCAGTGGGTTTTTTAATGACTAAGCCCGGGATCCCAGAATTTTGAGCGCTGGGATTTTGAGTTATAAGCTCTTGAAACTTATCTTTTAGTTGATCTGCATTCGGCTCATTAGGCGCAACCTTATTCGCATCCGGCTTTTGTTCGCCCTCAGTAGTTTCAGCTTGTGCCAACTCCAGATTTGCCTCTTGCAGGTCTCTATCGGAAGCAATAACAGGCTGCACAGATTCATTAGTTTCTGCTTCCGCCTGACCCGGTTCTGATACATCAGCATCATTGGCCATAATCTGTGTCCGCCCGTTTAATCAAAAAAAATCGAATATTATTAGTAAAAACCGCCGCATTATAACCTGACGTAGGTTAATCAAACGCTAGCGCAAACAATTGGCTTCCTTAACAGTATTACCCATTCATTCGAGGGCAAGAATCCTAGCAAAATATTAATAGAAAGTTTCCTGCGTTCAGGATTAAAATTTGGCTCGAATTTAAAAGCACATATTTTTACTGAGCATTAACCATACCGATTTAGGTTGCATTCACATATTTTGCTGTTTTTGCAGTTGGGCGGGTTAGTAGAGTTATGCGTAGAAGAGTACAGGGCAAAAGCCCTCATAATACGATTTTGACCGGGGTCGGTCTGACTTGCTTAGCTATTACTGCTGCTTGCGGAGTCAAAACAGACACACATCATACCCTGCCATCTGTCGTGTCAGCAGCTGAGACAAAAGCTAAACCGAATTTCGCAATACCTGCATCGCGTTCCAGGGATTTTCATAACGCAGAACTAAGCACTGGCATTCGGCCTAACTTGACCCAAAGTAGTTCTGCTACGATCTCTCCGGTTAAATCTAAACTGCAGCAGAATTGGTCAAAAGAAGCAGGAATTAATCCTGGAAAGTTACGTTCTTCAATAGCACCAAATGAAGTCAATGAACTCAGCCTGCGTGAGTACAATTATGAAGTTATCTCCGATAATGATCCTGAAACCACCACTGTTGATCGTGAAATAACCACGGGTTCAGTAGCTAAACAAAATGTCGGCAAAGAAAACAACCTAGGCTTTCAATCCGTTATTCAACATACGATTAGTACCAATCCTGATATTCTTATCGTAGATGCCCAAAGCGAAGATGCTCGTATCGGGATTGAAATTGAGAAAACTTCATTTCTTCCAACATTGGATTTATCTGCCAGTACCGGACGGGAAAACACATATTCTGAATCCAAGATTTATGAAAATATACAGCGCGATGAAGTAAGTTTGGTTCTGCAACAGACCCTGTATGATTTTGGCGCGAGAAAAAATGCGGTTAAACGTCAAGAGGTACTGCACAAATCTGCACAATTGAGAAAATCAGACACGACGGAACAAGTTACTTTCGAAGTTTTGAGAGCTTATTTGAATTACTTGCGGGAATCTGACCTGGTGAATTCATCTGCCCGAAACGTTGGTGCTCACAAGGATATTGTCAAACTCATCGGTGTTCGAGAAGAAGGCGGTGATGCAACCCTGGCGGATGTCAAAAAAGCAGAAACACGTTTGGATACCGCAAACAGCCAAAAGCTTGAAAATCAAAATCGCCTAAAAGACAGTATTACAACTTTTAAAAGAATGACTGAGCTTGACCCAAGCAAAGTTAAGCGGCCGAATTATCTTATCAGACGTTTTAATCCAAAGGTTGCTGGCAATGTGGAAACAGCGATACTGAATAATCCGAGGCTTCAGTCAATTTCTGCAGACAGAGAATCCCTAGAATATCAACTTAAGCAACAAAAAGCAGCAATGCTGCCGGAACTCTTTGCGCTAGGAGAGGCGAACTTCAAGTCTAATGCTGCTGGTGACACTGGTGTTGTCGAAGACGTAAAGGCAATGGTTGGGCTACGCGTACGTCTGTATGATGGCGGCAAAAAGATGCGCACTGCGGAACAAATTGAAGCTAGAATTATGGAAGCTGATGCCAGACATCAAAAGGCTTACAGAGAACTGACCGCTGAGCTTGAGCAAAACGAACAGACTTTGACAACCAATCGTGATAAGTCGAAGTTTCTCAGTGACAGCTTAACGTCTGCAAAGAAAGTTACGCAATTGTATTCACAACAATTCGAATCCGGGTCACGTACACCATTTGAACTTCTCGACGCACAACGCGACCTTTATAAAGCCGAGCAAGAAGTTATTAACCACAGATACGATTCAGCGCTGGCCGGTTACAATGCCATGCGGATTCAAGGTAATTTGGTGGCTTATCTCTCGACTTTACCTGCAAAGAAATAAACACATTCCTGAAAGCCACCTATGCAGCTTCTGTCGGTTGAAGGTCACCAACTTGCAGAATTGACATCATCTGCTCATCTGTCAGCATATCGAACAAAGCAATACCAAAACCATCTGACCTGGTTGCTACGATCTTGCCAGGAAGTCGCAACCCAGCAAATTCAATTGTAATCTGAACGTCTTTTCTTTCAAGCAAATAGGACTTAGCTGGTCTGAATTTCAAACCCCCTTTTGAAACTTCGATGACATAGCCCACCATATTGTTGGAGCTGTTCATGATAGCCAGATTACCCAAAAGGTTTTCGCATTCGTAGCGTTCATGTCTACGATCAGCCGCGGATGTCTTCTGCTGCTTCTTTTTACCAAATCCGAAGAACCGGAAACGCTTCAAATGGTTTGCTGGCTCTGGCAAATTGGTGTCAGTGGCTTCTTGCTCTGGACTAGCTACATTTTCCATTGGTCAACACTCTCTTATTACTAACTAGGCGCTACGACTGAAGAAACTAAACCTGGACTTCTTAGGTTCATCAGCTCTCAATTCTTCAGTGAAGTTTTCTTCGTTCGGAAACGCATTTTGCAATCGACTTTTCATCGCATTAACGCCTGGATTTTCCTCTTCGGCACTCTCAATTTCTTCCAGGTTTGAAATCAGCTCTTTGCTTTTTGAAATAGCCTCACCCAATTCATCCCGCAATTCATTGGTATTTGAATGGAACTGATCGAAATTCATTTGCATGTAAAGCGAGTTCTTGCCGATATTTTCATCAATGAGAGACATCAATTGATTAAGGTTATCTACAGACGAATTCACAACCTTGAATTCAGATGTCAAACGCTCATTCGCGTCGTCTACAAGCCAGGCAACATCTTCGCGTTTAACCTGTTGTGCAAGACGTTCAACGTTTTGATCGCGCAACACCTTGGAAGCATCAATAAGTGTACCGAGCAATTTCTTAACCTTGCCAGAGTTTTCATTTTGAAGCTCCACGTCAGATTTAAGATTTTTAGCAAGTGCCGATAGTTCACCGCGTTTCTCAACACAATTACTAAGCTCAAGCAAGGCATTGTTGCTGGTCTTCTGCGAGTCGTTCAGGTTTTGGTATGATTCAGCCAAAGACGAGGTCAAAGACTGATTTGCCATTTGTGACTGGCACATCGCATTAGTTGTTTCTGAGATGCGATCAATGGTTGATACCATGCGAGAATTTGCTACCAGAGACAATCTGGCAACTCGATAAATCACAGATAGCTCTTTCTCTCTTTCGATTGAATTTGCACCACCATGGCCGTTGCTCCCCGCATCCACTGTTGCAATGCCAGCAAACCAGGTTTCCACATTCAATTTCAAAACCCCAGAAGCCCGATTTGCAAAACGCGCCATCAGGCCCAGTGCCAGTGAAGTGATCAGTCCGAAAAGTGAAGACGAAAAGCCCGTCGCCATACCTTGCAACGGAACTTTCAAATCATTCATCAAACCCTGAATTGCCTCTGCACCTGCACCACCAGCCAGATCAAGGCCACCAATAATATCACCAACTGATCCAAGTGTTGCCATCAGACCTACGAAAGTACCGATCAAACCCAAGAAAACCAAAATACCCGTTATGTATTGGACTAGTGACTTACCTTCATCCAAGCGGTCATCAATACTGTCCAGAAGGTTCTGCATAACGCCGGTTGTCAAAGCAAGATTGCCGGTCCGAGCAAGTTCTTCTGTAATAATCTGGAACGGCTGCTCCATAATCTTCGGCTTTGAAAATACAACTGCCTCTTCACGGCAGCGATAATTACGCCAATCGGGATCAAGTTTATCCTGCGCTTCGCCATTCACACAGTCTGAATACTCCTCACGTAATGCATCATAGGCAACTACTTCATTGTTCAGATTAAACACATTCCTGTAGGCAATAAATACACCAAACCCAAAGGTGCCAAAAATCGTCATGTTAAGGAAAACGTTCGCATTAATAGCGTCGATAACAAATTGATATTGCCACGTTCCCAAAAGCAGCATCAAACCCAAAATAAGGCTCATACTGTATTTCTGCCGTCTAATTTCTGCAAACATATATTACACCATTTAGCTGCTTCAGCTTATCCTTGGTTTTGTTTGTTGTAAGCAATAAGCATTCTGCTAGTTCACCACAATCTGCACGGTGTCATAGGTGAGCTGAGACTCACCAAATCTGATTTCAACACCAATTTTCTCTTTTGAAAAACCGTTATTAATCAACTCATTACGTGCTGATAAAGCTCTATAATATGCAAGCCTCTTAGCTTCCGATACGGATCCAGAAGATGAGCCGGTATAAGCCCAGATTGTTAGGGTTGCTTCCTTGTCAAGAAATGACTTTTCTTCAACAAAGCTCTCAATCCGCATTGCAGAAGCTTCATCTATAATCGTGTTGAATTCGCTGAACTGTAGGGTCAGCAAAGTCGCGGCTTCTTGCACTTTTATAGAAGCATCCTCACGCTGCGTTTCCTGAGAAGCAATAACAATTGTTTCTTCTTCTGCCTTGGTTTGTTTACTCAGTACGGTGAGTTTCTTGCCTTCCACAATTTGTTCATTTGTGGTGAGTTCATCCGCATTTTGAGGGACATAAGTTGAGTTTGAAGCTTGCTGAGACTGCTCAGTTGTTTCTGTTTCTTGAGGTTCTTCTGCAGCTTGTGATTGCTGAGTCGTTTCTGACTGCTGTGCCTGTTCAGTCGTTTCTGACTGCTGTGCCTGCTCAGCTGTTTCAGATTGCTCAGATTGCGCAGTCGTTTCAGATTGTTCCGAAGATGTTGACTCAGCGCTGGACTTTGTTTCCTGAGTGCTGGACTCAATCGGATTCTGCGATTCCGAGGTAGCAACTTCAGGCTCGCCGCTTTGCTTGTCGCCACCACCCATCGTAGTTACCTGCGAATGGGTCTCGATGTAACTCTTCGCGATACTCTGCGATAATACGAAAATAACGATCGCAAGAATAATGAGCAAAAAGGTCACAACCATAACGATCGTTGAAAGCGCATCAACGAATCCTGGCCAGTGATTTTCTGCTTCTTCTGTAGACCGGCGTCCCACGGTTCAACCTCAATCGAATAACTTCAATACAGGCGTGAACTCAATTTCCCCGCCTAGTCAGGATTAGAGGGGGACACACATAAAATCTTATTAAAATTTTAGCCAATTAGGATCTGATTCTATTTATCGTAAACAAAATACTAATTTTTGATCTCGAAATTTTGGTATCGAACGCATCATCCTGCGCGTTGCATCATGCCAAGGACCTTATCTCGGGATTCATCTGCAACAATTGCGCCGCCCTCCATCCATATTACTCTGTCCACCAATGACAGAACGCTAGCACGATGCGTGGCAACAATGAGAGTTTGATCATCTAATGCAGATTTCAATCCCTCAATCACCTTTGCCTCTGTATTGTTGTCCATTGACGAGGTTGGCTCATCCATAATAACAATGTCTGCAGAACTGATCAGTGTCCGCGCAAGGCCGATTGACTGGCGTTCTCCACCAGACAGGCGCTCACCCAAAAGCCCTACCTCATAACCAAGACCGGCAGGGTTGGAGCGAATTAATTCGTTAACGCCGGATATCATGAGTGCGCGCGCCACTTTCTCATCTGGTGCATTGTTATCTGCTAATTTGACGTTGTTATAAATTGATGTATCAACCAGTTCTGTTTCTTGCGGCATAAAGGCTACGTTCTGTCGAATTTCACTATGTGCGTATTGCCGAGAGTCAAAATTATCGATCAGAAAATTGCCATCGGTGGGCTCATAAAGGCGTGCGATCAGATGCAACAGTGTGCTTTTCCCGCAACCACTTTTCCCAATGATTGCAACTTTCTCACCCTTGGAAATTGCCAGAGAAATATTTTTTATTGAAGGCGTAGCTGAACCGTCAAATGAATAGCTTACATTTTTCAATTCAAGTTGGCCGTTTTCAAAACTGCGCTGCTCAGCTTTTTGGGTCAGCGTCTCCTGAGGTGTATTCAGGAAATCATAATAACGGGAGACCGAATTAGAAATCTGACTAGCACGGGCAGAAACGATCAATAGATTTGCTGCCGGCAGCAACACTCGACCCACCAGAAGTGTTGTCGCTGCAAGCGCACCAACTGTCATATCACCTGCATTGATTTGATACACGCCTATGATAATTGCCAACACAATTGCTGCCTGCACAACAATTGCGGTTGCTTGTGACTGCATCCCCGAAGTCAAACGCATAGAGTGAATGGACTGAACACCACCATCCAGCAATCTTTCGAAAGCAGATATCCGGTTACTTTGCGTATTTGTAATCTTGAGGGTTCGCATAAGACCAGAGGTTTCAATTAACATCTCTGTTTTCTGATCTTGCTTGGCGCCATCAACAATACCAAGCTTCTTCATCCGTATATGCGCCAGAACTGTCCATACTCCAAACAGAGCAATTCCGATAATGGGTGCTAATACGGTTGCATTTGCAATGGAGTAGACCAAGAATAGAACCAATACAATAAACGGAAAATCGATAAGGATTGCTGCTGTCAAAGCCGGAATGATCGCTGTGGCGGTTTCAATATCACGAAACGTGTGCGTCCATATTGAAGACTTGCGCGGAACAGCCTCCAAAGGCGCATTGGTAAAAACCCGAAACAGTTTTGATTGATATTCAATGGATGTTGAAATGGCCATCGCATCGGTAAGTTTCAATCGAACATGACGCATACCTAAATCCAGACCGAAGGCAATAAAGACACCGATTGACAATGCCCAAAGCGTCTCCATCGCGCTATGCGGGATAACCCGGTCATAAACAGTCATTATGAAAAGTGGTAAAGCAATCATCATGAGATTGCTGATCATTGCCGCAAGCATCATCTGCAACATCGTTAGACGGTGCTTGGCAAACATATCCCGAAAGAGCCTAATCAGCGGATTAGGGTTTTCAGGCGTGACGCTCCCTGGCGATTGAATGTCAGAATTTTCGACCTCTGGTGCCTCGGCCTGATCTGCTGGCCTGGGACAGATAATGGTCGAACCGATTTTCGATTGAACCGCCTCAATATCCATCACTACCACAGTACCGTCGACGAACAACTCAACCTGGCTTCCGTTTCGAGAAGACGCAATTACACCCAACCCGTCTTCAATCAACAAAATGCAAGGGAATTTTTCCTGCGACAGAGAACCGATAGAAGTGTGAGAGTATTCAAGATCAATATTCAGGCTGTTTGCAAATGATCGCAAAACCTCTGGCGTATTAGAAATTGTCTGGCGAACGAAGCGGGCCTTCCGATTTTCAAAATTACCCCGACCGAACCACTCCTGGGCGATACTGCGGAGGCAATCTTCCACCGAAACACCAAGCTGTGACAAACTGCCAATATCAGCCGGCTGGCGAGCTTTGCGCCCGCCCTTTGAATTTTTTCCAAACATGTACTTTCCCGCCCGGAACACAGCTCACTAAATGCATATGCCCGCCAGAAGTTAAGCCAGATTAACGTTAATGGATTGTAAACTGCTTGAACCTAAAGTCGGCGAAAAATCCGGCACCCATATCACTTGAGCCAGGCACATGAATTCAGAAGACAATACTAGACAAGATTTGGATTTCCCCGATGGCACCCATCGCCTGGTTAAATGGGGTCACAAAGTATTTCTTTATTCAACTTCGATCGGTATTGCAGTTGCTCTGCTTTGGTCCGCGCTTACAGAAATTGATGTCGTCACTAGAGGGTCAGGAGAAGTCGAACCTGCATTGACCAATCAACTGGTTCAACATCTGGAAGGCGGAATAGTCGAGGAAATACTGGTTAGCGAAGGACAAATCGTTCGTGCCGGCGATGTTTTGATGCGTGTTAAGGATCTATTTTCAAAAGCTGAATTCGGCAAAGCACAACAAGATCTGGTTTCACGCCAGGTGGAACTCATCAGATTGGACGCAGAAAGCCGCAATCTGTCAAAGGTTGAATTTCCCGAAACTCTTCAAGCCAGTGCCCCGGGGATCGTTCAAGATGAAGAAATATTATTCAAGAGCAAACGTGAGAGCCTTGACGAACAAGCATTGATCCTTCGTGATCAGTATCAGCGCAAAAATCTGGAAAAGCGTGAAAAGGAAAGCCGTCTGCAAAACATCAGGCGGGAATTTGATCTCGTGGCCGAACGTGTTGGCAATATGGAAAAACTGCGGAAGTCACGCGCGATATCAAAAAACGAACTGCTTAAAACAAAATCCCAGCTTCAACAAATTCAGACACGGCTAACCGATCTGGAACATCAAATTCCTCAGATTGAGTTTGAGTTAAGCGAACTCAATCGCCGCCAGAATGACCTCTATCTGAGTTTCCGTTCCAATGCCGATGCAGAAAAAATCGCGACCTTGCGCGAAGTTGAGCAACTCCAAGAATCTCTATCTGCCATGACAGATCGCAAACGCAGAAGAGATGTCCGCGCGCCAATCGATGGTAAAGTTCATCGTCTATTTCAAACCACTCTTGGTGGCGTCGTACGCGGAGGCCAAAACCTGGCACAGCTCATACCGCTTGATGTTCCGATTTCCATAACGGTTCAACTATCACCCAAAGACCGGGGGAAAGTCTGGAAAGACTTACCAGGCATCGTCAAGCTAACTGCCTATGATTACTCGGTATATGGCGGATTACGCGCCACAGTGACTGACATCTCTTCCGATGTTTTCCAAGATGATGGTGGCGATCCTTATTACAAAGTGAAACTTGAAGCAGAAACGACGGATTTTGGTGATGACAAACCCATTGTTGCCGGGATGTCCGCAGAAGTTGATATCATTACAGGCCGTCGAACAATTCTGGATTATCTTCTGACGCCGGTACATCTGATCTCAGAAAAAGCTCTGCGTGAAGGTTAATCCGCAACCGTTGTGCTGAACAATCCCGCTTGATCCTTTTGACGTTAATATAAAATCTCACCCTCTTTCGAATTGATATATTCAAAGACCGCCTTCGGTTTTTAAAAAGGCCTCAATGTGATCACAGGCAGCACCGTGCTTTGCGTCGGTAAAAACAAACGGCTTTCCCGATCGTTGAACTGTTGCGTCTCTTTCCATGACCTCTAGATCAGCTCCCACGTATGGGGCGAGGTCCTTTTTATTGATAATCAGCAAATCAGAGCGTGTAATACCGGGCCCACCCTTTCGGGGGATTTCTTCACCCTGACAAACTGAAATTACATAGAGGGTGAGATCGGCTAACTCCGGAGAAAAGGTAGCGGCAAGATTATCACCACCGGATTCAATGAAGACAATATCAAGGTCCGCATGCTTTTCATTTAAGTCTTCAATTGCACGCAAATTAATCGATGCATCTTCACGAATTGCCGTATGCGGACAACCACCGGTTTCCACACCAATTATCCTGTCTGAAGAAAGCGCCTGCATTCGCACCAGCGCGTCGCGATCCTCCTGGGTATAAATATCATTCGTGACCACACCGATGGAAAAATCATCCCGCATCGCCTTACAGAGTTCCGCAGTGATGGTTGTTTTTCCGGAACCCACAGGGCCGCCTATACCTACTCTCAATGGACCGTTTTTACTCATGATCTAAAAATCCTGCTTTGCATGGTTTCGTGCTGCATGGCTGAAATATCAGCAAGGAATGTGTTACTGCCCAGATCATCCAGGTTGGATACAGCGGCCCGTCCTGCGGTTTCGATGATGATGTTTTCCAAGGATGCGAGCAGTTCAACACCGCCCTGCTGTCCAAGCTTCATAAGCCGCAAAGCGGCCTGTATCTGATTGGACATGTAAGCATGAAGATAGGCTGTAAGCGTTTGTTGAAGGTCTACGCGTTGCACCCCCGCAACTGCACCGACTGCTATGGGCAACGCGCAAGCATCTGGCAGGGATGGAACACCACCCCAGGCTTTTGCAGCAAGAAGAAAAGCTCTGCCCTGATCGGTTGCCTCCATATACCGTTCTTTGGAGAACGCTATTGCGGTTGCAAGTTCGCATACCCCATCAAGCGGCTTACCATCTTTGGCTACTCGCCAGCTTTCTGCCAGCAAAACAGCATCATTCCAGCCAGGCCCACTATTGATAAGGTCTTCAAACCATTCTTTCAAATTGTCATTGCCAGAAATCAAACCACTTGCAATCGCTGCTTCCAACCCATGGCTATAGCTGAACCCACCGGTTGGGAAAGCAGGCGATAGCCAGGTTTGCAGACGGATCAGGTCTTGAAGGTTAGATTGCGCGCTCATACCGAAAACCGGTTTGCTAGTAACAATAATCTGTAAGTAACCCAAATTATGCGAGTAATAAACATGTTAAACTACGATTATCTGGCGTTAGAAATTTCGTAAGATTTGCACCATGAACGTTTTATAAACACGTCTACCGCCCGGCGCTATCTGCAATTTGCCCATCCAAACCTTGAGTGGTTATAACTTCTTCGCATTTGGCGTAAAGAGACGTTCTTTATCTATTGAATATGTCCCTATCAATTTTTGTGCTCTTTCACCAACGAGCCAGGCCTCGAGTGCTTTTGCGGACTTAATTTTAACGTGTGAGTGTCTGGCCGGGTTTACCGCAATATAGGTGTATTGATTGAACAGTTCCGGGTCGCCATGAAACAATAATTTCAAATCACCTTTATTGGCAAAATTCAGCCAACTAGCACGATCGGAAATGATGTAAGCATTCATACCGGAAGCTGTATTAAGCGCAGCGCCCATCCCGGCGCCAACGGAGCGATACCATGCCGGATCAAACGCACCAGCGTCCATTCCTAAAGTCTCCCATAAGGAGACTTCCTTCTTATGTGTTCCGCTATCATCACCACGACTTACAAACAGTTTCTTGCTTTCCATAATCTTGCGCAAGGCGCTGATGGCAGTTTCAGCCTTTGCAATATCAGCAGTATCTTGTGATGGGCCAATAATAACAAAATCATTGTACATGATTTCGCGGCGATGGGTTCCAAAGCCATCTTTAACGAACTGCTCCTCAGCCTCTTTTGAATGCACTAAAATCGCATCCACATCTCCAGCCCTGCCAAGTTTTAACGCCTGCCCAGTTCCAACAACCAGGACCTGAACATCCAGATCCAAATCCTGTTTGATCACCGGAAGCAAGACATCTGATAAACCAGAATTATTGAAAGATGAAGTGACAGCGATCCGTACTTCCGCGGCGCGCAATTCATACGAAATCACGCCAAATACGAGAACATGGACAAATAGAAGAAGCTTTCTCATTCAACTATTTCTCCGGCCAAAAAGAATTGAGCCTCTTTCGTCTTAGGCGCTTCGAAAAAGGACTTTGCGGAACTTTGTTCATGCAACACGCCCTTGAAAAGGAAACAAACATCATCTGCGAGGCGTTTTCCCTGACCAATATCATGAGTTGTCATGACAATTCTGATACCAGAAGCCACAGCACTTTTAATTATCGTTTCGATTTCCCGCATGGAACTGCTGTCAAGACTGGCAGTCGGTTCATCTAAAAACAGAATATCGGGCTTGATGGCCAAAGCGCGTGCAATTGCCAGTTTCTGTTTTTCACCGCCGGAAAGATAGCCTGCATTAATATGTTTTGAATTTTCAAGATCCACACTCTCAAGTGCCCGCAAAGCACTTAAGTTCGCCGCATCTTTAGCCATGTTTTGCAGATGAAGCGGATATGCTACATTTTCAAGCGCTGAGCGTCTCAACATAATGGGTGTTTGAAATACAAATGCCTGTCTTTGACGAGCTTCACTAGTAGGCACGTTCCAGACAACTT
Source organism: Pseudomonadota bacterium (assembly GCA_039814425.1). Taxonomy (GTDB): domain Bacteria; phylum Pseudomonadota; class Alphaproteobacteria; order Rhizobiales; family Rhizobiaceae; genus JAALLB01. The sequence continues at coordinate 7,252 of JBCCBE010000052.1, read as the reverse complement.
CACCATGACGCGGGCGCTCCAAACCATGGATCAATCGCAACAAGGTTGTCTTACCCGAGCCATTTGGACCCAGTATCACTGTTATGCCCGTCATTCCCAGTTCAAGATCAATTGGGCCAACAAGTGTTTTCCCGTGTTTGGTAACTGAGACATTGTTTAGTCGAAGAGGTAAAACAGAGGTCACCATACGCTCGAACGCTCCGTTCCCGTGATCCAGTGAATAGCAAGGTTAATCACGATTGCCATAAATATCAGAACAAAACCGAGCGCGAGCGCAAACGCAAACTCACCTTTGCCGGTTTCAAGCGCAATCGCCGTTGTGAGTACTCGCGTAACATGATCAATGTTTCCTCCAACTATCATAATTGCGCCTACTTCACCTACTGCCCGGCCAAACCCAGCCAAGGATGCAGTTAGCAAAGAACGCCTTGCATCATAGATCAGCGTAGTCACGCGCTGCCATTTTGTAGCGTTCATGGAAATCAACAAGTCATGATAATCATGCCACAAATCCCGAATTGCCTGATGCGAAATAGATGCGATAATCGGAGTAATAATGATCACCTGCGCAATAATCATGGCCGTCGGTGTGAAAAGCAAACCTAGAACACCAAATGGTCCAGAACGCGACAGCAGAATATAAACAAATAAGCCGACTACAACAGGCGGCAGCCCCATGAGGGCATTAAGAACGGCAATTACGACACGGCGTAATTTGAAGCGGCTAATCGCAAGCCAAGCACCCAGCGGGATTCCAATCAGCGATGCAATGACTACCGCAGTGACACTCACTTGAAGAGACAGGATGACAATCTCAAACAGATCTGCATCCAGACCTATGATCAACCAGAAAGCCTGGGTCATCCCGCTCAGAATCTCACCCATGTAAGCAACAACTCCTTGATAGTCTGATCACTTTAGAAAGGTACGCGCGTCGCCGACAATAGCATCAACATCATCTGGTTCAATAACTACTTGCTTGGCTAGGTTTTCAGTAATCTGGTCTTGTTATTCTCCGGCAACGTGAACAATGGATCGATTAGGCAGGCAGGCAAGGAAACTATAAATATGCAATGCCGTTTAGTCTCGCCTTTGGCCTTGCAGCAAAAGTTTTGAAAGCCTGCATTTTAGACGCGGCTATATAAGATCACTCGCGGGTAAGTATACTTGTCGCGACCAAACAAACAACGGCACAGAGCAAAGTCTCAACTTTGTTTGAATACAACCCAATCGCTTTTCGTGGTATAGTACTAAGAGAAAAGTACCAGATGGAATTTTTCTGCTTGGCTAGAATCATTGCAATTGATTGGCTGGGACATATTTAAACCTTATATATGTCTGCACAGTCTACGTTGCAAAATAGTTGGTGATGCCCAGTATGAGAGTACTTATAACAATTGTCTTTATGGTTTTCTCGGCAATTTCCATTGCCCAGGAAAAAGCTGCCCGAGTGGTCGTCGAAAAGGTGCAGGTAAAAACAATTGAAGATACGACACCAGTAATAGCCCGACTTATAGCAAAAGTAGAATCCGAGATCGCAGCTAGGCGTGAAGGGATTGTCAAATCTGTCGATTTTCACGTCGGTGATACTGTAACGAAGGGCCAGATACTTGCCCGCCTCGATGAACAATTAGCCGGTATCGAGCTGCAAAATGCAGAAGCCAGCTTAGCAGCTGCAAAAGCTGGCGTAACGGTGGCACGCTCGCAAGTCCTTCAAAGCAGCAATGCATTGGACCGCCAATCAGGTCTGCAGGGTAGCGCAGCATTTGCGCAAGGGCGTTTTGAAGACCTGGAACAGGAAGCCGCGCAGGCACAGGGAGAATTGGCCCGCGCGAATGCGGAGATGGCAGTTTCACAAGCCGCAGTAGCAAGAGCAGCCTATGATGTTACACACTCAACCATCAATGCCCCTTTTGATGGGGTGATTACTGATCGTGTAGTTCAGACCGGGCAATTCATTTCACTTGGTGGCGCGGTTGCAATGATACTTGACCTGGGCGAGTTGGAAATTGAAGCGGATGTACCAACGAACCTGTTGGACGGTCTTTCCATCGGTCGCGAAATCCAGGCAACCCTTCAGGACAGCACAAAGATTGTTGCAAAAGTTCGAAGCATTTTACCAGTGGAAACGATTTCTACACGAACCCGTCCGGTGCGTTTAACAATCAACCTCAGCAAGGTGAAACCCTATCTGCTTGCAAAAGGGAAAACAGTCACCATCAGTGCACCGGTCAGTAAACGCAGAGAAATTGTGGTTGTTCCAAAAGATGCGCTTGTGCAGTCTCTTGAAGGTGGCTGGCAGGTATTCGTCGCGCGTGAAGAAAAAAGTGTCCAGGTCCCAATAACGCTGGGCCAGGCTAGCGGTGATGGATTCGAAGTTTTGGACGGATTGGTTGCCGACGACCTTGTAGTGGTCCGCGGCAATGAAAGGTTGCGTCCTGGACAATCAATAAACCCGGTCTTTGACGAAAATTCAGAAAACAAAGGTGAAACCAAGTCATGAACCCCATCAGACTGGCGATCGAACGGCCACTTGCAGTTCTGGCAGTTGTGCTGATGGCGGTATTGTTTGGTGGCCTTTCCCTTGTTCGTATTCCTATTCAGCTTACCCCAGATGTGCGCAAGCCTGTCATTGAAGTACAAACCACATGGGCAGGTGCTGCTCCAGCAGAAATTGAACGTGAAATTGTAAACCGGCAGGAAGATGAACTGCGCGGGCTTGAAGGCCTCGATGAGATGACATCGCGGTCCCAGACCGGACGCGCCCGCATCAACCTTGAATTCGCAATTGGCACAAATATGAACCGAGCATTGTTGCTTGTTTCCAATCGATTGGACAGGGTAAACGGGTACCCCGAAGAAGCTGATGAACCAACACTCGAAACATCTGGTTCTGATGACAACCCGATTGCCTGGCTTATTCTGCAACGGACGGAAGGCAACACCCGTCCGATGCAGGAATATGGCGATTTCACAAAGGACGTTGTTGCAGAACGTTTGGAACGGGTTGAGGGCGTTGCTGCGGTTAATGTGTTTGGCGGTGTTGACCGTGAACTTCAGATAATCATAAACCCGACAAAACTTGCCGAGTTCCAACTAACAATACCGCAGGTTGTTCAAACTCTGCGCTCTGAGAGTATTTCCCTTTCCGCAGGCGATATTGACGAAGGTAAACGCCGATACATTGTGCGTACAGAAGGAGAATTGAACTCTGTAAAATCCGTTGGTGATGTGGTCCTGCGTTCAAACGCGGCTGGTTCATCGGGTTCACAGGGCCGAGTCTTGGTGCGCGATGTTGCTACAATAAATTTTGGATACAAAGAACCGACCGCATACATTCGTCAAAAGGGCGAACCATCCATTGCAATCAACACTGTTCGCGAAAATGGCGCTAACGTCATTAAGACAATGGAGGGTATTCGCACCGCACTCGATGAATTGCGCGAAGGAGAACTAAAACGCGCCGGACTAGAAATTGATCAAGTTTACGACGAAACTATTTATATAGACGGTGCCATTGATCTAGTCATTTCCAATATCTGGATTGGAGGCATTCTAGCTGCCTGTATCCTGCTTTTATTCCTCAGGTCCTTTAGCGCGACCCTCGTAATATCTCTGGCTATACCTGTTTCAATTATTGCAAGTTTCGTTGCAATGGCAGCTCTTGGGCGCACCCTGAATGTGATCTCTCTTGCAGGCATTGCATTTGCAGTTGGTATGGTGGTGGATGCCGCAATCGTTGTGCTGGAGAATATCTATCGGCTACGTCAGAATGGGATGTCGCCAGCAAAAGCAGCCTATGAAGGCGCAAGGCAAGTATGGGGAGCAATTCTCGTCTCAGCCCTTACAACCGTTATGGTATTCATACCAATTCTTGTAATGGAGCTTGAAGCTGGTCAGCTTTTCCGAGACATCGCAGTGGCAATATCGGTAAGCGTTGTTCTTTCTTTGCTGGTTGCAATCACCGTTATCCCAGCTCTATCTGCCCGGCTATTTTCCGGCGGCGGCAAGGCCAAACTGGAGATCAAAGCGCTTCCGCTCATCGATCATTTTGGAAGGTTTTTCTCGTGGGTGTTGGTACAGTACGCGAAGCTGACGGTAACCTTTCGGTTGGCTGGCATAATCAGTGTTGCAGCTATTACAGGAGTTGCTATTTGGGGCACCCTTACTTTTCTCCCAAAGCTTGAATATCTTCCCGACGGAAACCGTAATCTTGTCTTTGGGGTGATTTTACCGCCACCGGGTTACAATCTTGATACGACCACAGAAATCGCAGAAAGGATCGAGTCCGTTGCCCGCCCTCTCTGGTCAGCTGAAGAGACAGCTGAAGCCGAAGGACCGCCGGCATTGCGACACTTTTTCTTTGTTGCAACACGCGGTTCAACGTTTCTCGGCGGCGCAGCGAAAGACCCAAATCGTGTTGCAGAATTGATTCCAACACTCTCCGGGCCAATATTTTCAGAGCCTGGCACCTTTGGCTTTATCAACCAAAGATCATTGTTCGGTAGGGGTATTGGTGGTGCCAGAGCCATTGAATTAAATATCTCCGGTAACCGGCTTGAAGACATCCTTTCAGTTGCGCAACGCGCAGCAGGCCTTATCGGTGGAGAATTTCCGCGCAGCGAAGGCAATCAGTTTCGCCCTAGGCCTGGATTGGAACTAGGTTCTCCAGAAGTGCGATTGGTTCCGGATCGATTACGTTTGGCAGACGCCGGTGTTACAGCTCTAAGCCTTGCGCAAACTTTGGATGCATACAACGATGGTATTCGCATTAAGGAAATTACTGTGGGTGCAGAGCGCATTGACCTGACGCTGAAGGGCGCTTCAGATGGCGCACGAGAACAAAGAACACAAGATATCGGTGAATTTCCGGTCATAGCGCCAAATGGCAAGATTGTACCAGTATCAAGTTTGAGTACGGTCAAACTGACGGCAGGCCCCACCGAAATCAGACACCGGGAACGTCTTCGCACAATCACACTTGAAGTGCGTCCATCAGCTGATATTCCACTTGAAACCGCATTACAGAATATGCAGGAAAGGGTTATGAAGCCGCTGACTGAACAAGGCTTACCGGGCGATACCCGAATGACGATTTCAGGTGCTGCTGACCAGCTTACACAGACTTGGAATGCGCTACAGGTAAACCTGCTTCTGGCATTGGTAATTGTATTTCTCGTGATGGCAATACTTTTTGAAAGCTTCATTTTACCGATGGTTATTCTGGTTTCAGTGCCGGTTGCAGCAGCTGGCGGGGTTGCCGGCTTGGCGATTGCCAATCTCCAACAACCGCAGCCGCTCGATATGCTAACGCTCTTAGGCTTCATTATTCTCATTGGCATTGTCGTGAACAACGCAATTCTTCTGGTGCATCAATCTCAACTGCATCTGCGTGAGGATGGAATGAGCGTCCAGGAGGCAATTAACGAAGCCACTAAAAACCGTATTAGACCAATTTTCATGTCAACACTGACCTCTGTATTTGGAATGCTACCGCTTGTCATTTTTCCTGGTGCAGGGTCCGAACTTTATCGAGGACTTGGTTCAGTTGTGGTGGGCGGCCTGTCGCTTAGCGCCGTCCTCACACTTTTGTTGGTGCCGCCACTTCTAAGGCTGACATTGCGTGAACCGACACCGCAGGTAAAACTAGCACCAATGGCAGCAGAATAACTTTGTTCTATCTACCTCAAACGGGCCTGCACAATTTATCAAGCTCAGAGGCGTTACCTATACCTTGTTTCCAAGCATATATTTTGCAGTGTCATTGCGATTTGAAATCGGCTTGGATACTTCGTTAGGCGCGCATTGTCGGCTCCAACCAAGAGCCTTGAACCCGGCCTTTAAATCGATTTGATCATCCAGCATTTCAATATAGTCATGATCACACCAAAGCCATTTTCCATTCTTCATTTGTGCGCAGATTTCGCTGCTTTCAAAATTGGCAAAAGACAAAACCGACAACCGGTCCGTGCACTGCAATAAAAAGTCAAAGCTGTGTTTATGCAGGGACTTTTTATGAACTTCTTCAGGGGCTGTTGCCTCAATATTTATGTCCCGAAATTTATCGATGTTGGCCAGCACACTTATATCCAGCACAATCATTTCATCGTTCCAGCCAAACGCAGCGCAACGCGGTTGGGTCCCAAGCGAGACATCATTGTCGAGGAATTCCCAATGAACCTTCTTGTCCGAAAGAGCCCAAGAAAAAAACAACTGAGGCATGCCCGTATAAGCCTCAACATTATGATAGAGCAAATCGTCCACCGCTTTATACCGGCCGGTTGAAAGTCCGCGTTTCCAGGCGCGCTCCACAGTTTCTTCCGGTGGCGTTATCATGAAGAAAAGAAATATTCTTTCACCAAATCTACTCAGCAGATTGCTACCGCTACCACTACGGTCACTTATGGAAAAACTGTCAAAACGAAAGCGGTCAATGAGAAGATGTGACATTGCGCCTGCTTCGGCTTTTTGCGCCATGTACTCGTCCAACTTTCGATCTATAATTTCAAGTTCACGACCGGTAAGCATTGCACCATATTTATGATCCGCATCAAGAGATTCATAATCCAGCAGATACTTTCGCCAATAGTCTGGGCTAACAAGTGCGAAAGTATCCCAAGGGATGCCGAGACGCTGGGCAAGTTCACGCTGCTGCGGGCGGATCGTACTCTTACCCGCTGCAGATGCTCCTTTCACATTAAACACAACCGGTTCCCGCTGGACTGGTAGACGGGTGAACCCTTCCATTTCAGCGGCCCTAAAAAACTGCTCAGTCATTGAAGAGCGTATCTGCTCTGCTCCATAAGAATTGCTAAACAGAATGATCGCTGCCTCTACCAGCATCTCGCTGTCCCTCGGCAAAAATCCTTGTTTGCCACGAAAGGCGTTGATTATCGTTTGTAGCGCCCGGCCACATGCACGCATTAGGTAATCTTCATCAGCGATTGCACATTCGATCTTGCGGTCAATTATGGTGTCGTGATCTTCTACTCCCATACTTGCCGGGATTTTGGACTTGGTACCAGGCGAGAAAAGTCTCTTGTACCAAGCAAGAGAAACTGGCTGCTCCTCCACTGGTGGTTCACAATCAAGCAATTGAAGCATTGTTTTCCGGGCAGTTGAAATTAACTTGTCATGCTCGTTTTGGAAGATTTCGAGTTCTTCTTCAAAATGGTTCTTGAACAATTTATGGACCATGCCACGCAGGCTCAAACCAAGCGCTTCGTATTCTGGCCCATCAGCAACCGAAAGG
>JBCCBE010000157.1:0-3269 GCA_039814425.1 Pseudomonadota bacterium | reverse complement strand
CGTTGCAGCTTTCCGCGCTTGCCGTCTATTGCTCTACCAGCAACCCTATAAACAACAGACCACGATTTCTTGCCTGACGGCGAAATCCGAAGCATGAGGCCCGTAGCCACCTCATCATAAATCTCAATCCGCTTCTTTGGATCGGCGGACATGCTCTTAACTGATGCTTCGGTGAGGCGCTTTTTCATGCTCTCGGGTTACCACGGGGTTACAGGAATAATGGCAATTCAGCTTTACCCAGATAACCTAACTGAAACCCATAGATATGAAAAGTGACTGTTTATCAGTATGTTGAATAGACCCCGCGATACTCACTCAAATTAGGAGAAACAGGGGATTACCCCCTTGGTAATGAAGAGGTCCCGAGTTCAATCCTCGGCGACAGCACCATTTTCCTGCCTTCCCTAAGTTCTTATTGTTCTCTCCAATTTGAGTTAAATGACCGATTAGAGATATTTTTACCGGCTTGTGCCTTTTTGGCGAATATCAGTTTCTATGGTTTTGAAGTAAAAGCGGAGCGGATTGCTGCTTTCATCGCTTCGACAGGTTGATATTCTGTGACGCTGTTTGCCGTCATAACCAATTTGGAAGCAGGGGTGGTGCCAAGCTTGAGGTCGACACCAGCTACACAAAGTCCTGCATGAAGCGAAGACCTCCCCAAAAGCCCAACCGCAATCCCAGCCTCTACTGCTGCAGCGACACCTGATACGCTCTGACTGGAATATACAATGCGGTATGGCATTCCAGATGCGTCTAGTGACTTGAGTGCCGCATCACGCCACCAGCAGGCTTGGTCAAACAATGCTACTGGAAGACTTTTTGCAGTAGAAAAATCTGTATTAACCGATGACACCCAGCAAGTAGGATCTTCGGTCAACAACTCCTGATTTGCCTCCTGGATTTCCACTTCGTATATTGCTAAATCAAGCTGCCCTCTTTTCAGGGCGTTTGGAAAAGAGGTGCTAATTGCGCAAGTAACATCAAGTTCGACCTGCGGGTACTGACGTGTGAAAGCTGCAATAATCTGTGCCAGCTTTATCCTGCTATGATCATCTGGAATACCCAGTCGTAGTTTGCCTGTTACGCTATCCTGACGAATATCCCGTAGCGTCCTATCCAGGTTTGCAATTACGTCTTGTGCAACAGGAAGCAGACGGCGGCCTGTTTCACTAAGAACAACACCGCGGCCATGCCTTTCAAAAACCGCATGTCCCAGTATCGCTTCAAGGTGTTTTATCTGAATACTGGTTGCTGATTGTGATCGGTGAATCTGGACAGCACCATCCGTCACACTGCCTGCTTGGGTAACAGCGAGAAAAGTACGCAATAGGTCACTGTCCAACTTATCCATCTGAAATTCGAATACCTGAAATTGATATTATCTGTTTTATATATGCGACGAAATTCTATAACTTACAAGATCAGAGGATTATTCCATGATCGCACATTCAGACAGAAAGCGGCAATTAAATAGAAAACAAATTGTTTGGGGTTTGGTTTTCATTGCCGTAGCAGGAATTGGTTTAGCGTTACCAGTTCACGCGACGAACGCCACAATATTTGTTTTCTGGAGTCTGGTCACTGTCGCTCCCATCGTCATACCAGGAATAATTCTAGCTGCCTGGATCATTGCAAGTGGTTCAGACTCAAACATTGCAAATATTTTTGAAGGTCGAACACTGAGGACGGTGATTGCAGCATCTCTTATCGGAGCGGTAACACCTGTTTGCGGCGTCACAGTATTACCCTTGTTGGCGGGATTGTTGGCGGCTGGAATTCCGCTGGCTCCATTTATGGCGTTTTGGCTATCCTCACCAATCACAGACCCTGCAATGCTAGCAACAACGGCAGCGACACTTGGCTTAAATTTTGCAATTGGCAAGACACTGGCAGCATTCGCTCTTGGTTTTTTTGGCGGGGCTATTACAACCTTGTTTTCAAATTCTCCTTGGGCAATACAGTCGCTTCGCAATAATCGTCTAACTCAACAAATGAGTGCGGCAAGATGCGATAAACCTCAAACTTTCGATCCGTGGGTTTGGAGATCGGCCTCTAGGCGCAAATCCTTTGCTAAACAGTTTTGGGTCACAGCACGCCTGATCCTCATTTGTTTGATCCCTGCTTTCGCTGCGGAATATAATCTCAATGCCTGGCTAACGCCGAATTCACTCGCAGCATATGTTGGTGAAGACCAATGGTGGGCAATACCAACAGCCGTTTTTGTCGGCGCCCCGGCATACATAGACGGATATGCAGCACTCCCTTTGACGCGTGGGCTAATTGACAACGGCATGTCACAGGGCGCTGCCATGGCCTTTTTGATTTCAGGTGGTGTTGTCAGCATCTGGGGAGCTCTGGCGATAGCACCCATTTTGAAGCTTAAGCCGTTTCTATTATATCTCGCTCTTGCCATTACCGGTTCAATAGCAGCAGGTTATGCATTTGAGTGGAGTGTTTAACACTATCCTGAAAGCTTAAAGCAGTCGTTGGCACTGGGGTTTGTTTATCGCAGTTGAGCCTAGGCTTACTGCGCTTCAATCGCCAAATCAGCGACGATAGCATCAAGCAATAGAAATCCTTTCGGGGTCACCCGCATCAGCCCATTGTCGGTAAATGAAACCATCTCCATTTCTTGTAGAAAACTGACTTCTTTTTCATTCAAGGACTTTCCACTGACCGCTTCGTATCTGCTTCAATCAGACTGGCATCAACTGCAAACCGTTGGCCGCTCACCAGACCTTCAGCAATGCACCGGGCAACCACTGTCTCAAACACATGGCGCAACAGATCACTATCACGAAAGCGCCCCCTCTCGGCGGCGCTTTGCTTGCCTGTCGGGCAACGCATGACGATTCTTCGAGAATGTTGAGTGGTCAGGGACTGCATTACTTAAATCCAAACGGCAAAACCATCGATAAGCAAGATTGAGATGGGCTTCCTCGCATAACCGCCGTTCAGATCGAATGCCCATGATATAGCCAATCAACAACATAGGGATCATCAGTTCAGGATCAATCGATGGACGGCCTATATCACTGTAGAACGGCGCTAGATATTTGCGAATATTATCAAGATCAACAAACCCATTAATCGACCGTAACAGATGATCAGATGGCACATGATCTTCAAGGCAAAACTCGTAAAACAATGCTGCCTGTGCTTCTTGCTTCCAATGCAGTGTTACGCCGGGTATCAGAACAAGGGCAGGATAAGTTAGCTGATCAAAACAATATCGATCTTTATCAACACAGTTGGATGTTCCAGCATTG
>JBCCBE010000099.1:0-10789 GCA_039814425.1 Pseudomonadota bacterium | reverse complement strand
CACAGATTTGCGCTCGCAGCGGACTGAACTGGTAGACGCCAAAGAACTCATGGATCAGCGCGCGCGGTTTATTGAGGCGGTGCTTTCAGGGGTGAGCGCTGGTGTTATCGGTCTTGATAAGGATGCGAATATAACAATCGCCAATCCAATGGCGGAGATGCTTTTTAGTAATGGTTCGCAAGGCTCGCAAGACATTATATCGCTTTCAGACGTCTTGCCCGAACTCTATGAAGTATTTCAACGCGCAATTGAAACGCAAAAAGAACAGCATCGCGAACAGATTACGTTGTTGCATGAAGGACGCGAGCGAACGCTCAATATTCAGGTCACTGTGGAAGAAGACAGCGAAGCGATCCATTCTTTTGTTATGACGTTGGATGACATTACCGATCTTGTCGCTGCGCAGAGAAATACTGCCTGGGCGGATGTTGCAAGACGGATTGCCCATGAGATCAAAAATCCACTTACACCAATCCAACTTTCTGCTGAACGCATCCGGCGGCGTTATGGAAAACAAATTACGGACGATCGCGAAGTATTTGATAATTGTACGGATACGATCATTCGCCAGGTAGAAGATATTGGCCGGATGGTTGATGAATTTTCAGCATTTGCACGCATGCCAAGTCCGGAGATGGCTGAGGGGGACTTGCGAAATGTGTTGAAGGAAACCGTTTTTCTGCAGAAGGTCGGATTTCCCAATATTGAGTTTTCGGTTGATGTTGGATCAGAACCGCTAGAGACCGTGTTTGACAAGCGGATGATTTCCCAAGCGCTTATTAACGTGATCAAGAATGCTGCTGAAGCAATTGAAGCGGTGCCTGATGAAGAGGTTGGTCAGGGAAAGATTTCTGTAAGAACAGAAAAATCTGATAGCAAAATAATTCTGGATATCATCGACAACGGCAAGGGCCTTCCCCAGGCCAATCGCCAGCGTTTGTTGGAACCGTATATGACAACGCGTGAAAAAGGCACGGGATTGGGACTCGCGATTGTTCGTAAAATTGCTGAAGACCATGGCGGCCATATCGAGTTAATGGACGCACCCCAGGTAACAGAGGGCAAAACCGGAGCGATGATGCGGATAATATTGCCAATTAAATTGACCGCAGGCGCTGCGGAAGAAATTCAAAATGAAGATAAAGTATCTTAGGAAACGAATTAATTATGGCGACTGATATTCTGGTTGTAGATGATGAGGCAGACATTCGCGAGCTGGTTGCTGGCATTCTAGAGGACGAAGGCCATGGCACCCGGGTAGCAGGCGATGCTGACAGTGCGCTTACTTCTATTCAAGAGCGCAAGCCCACAATGCTGTTTCTTGATATTTGGATGCAGGGGTCACGGCTGGACGGTCTGGAATTATTGGATGAAATCAAGGCCATGCACCCGGATTTGCCGGTCGTTATGATCTCAGGCCACGGGAACATCGAAACCGCTGTTTCAGCGATTAGACGCGGCGCGTATGATTTCATCGAGAAACCGTTTAAAGCAGATCGACTGGTGTTAATTGCCAGCAGGGCGCTTGAGACGTTTAGCCTGAAAAAGCAGGTTCGCGAGTTGCAGGAAAAAACGCCGGACATGCCCGAGATAATCGGACGCTCAGCTGCCGTCCAGCAATTGCGCCAGACAATTGAAAAACTGGCACCGACAAATTCACGGATCATGATTTCCGGTGCATCGGGCAGCGGCAAGGAGTTGGTTGCGCGCAGCCTTCACAAGAATTCTCTTAGGTCAAATGGCCCATTTGTGTTGTTGAATGCGGCAACAATCACACCTGAACGTGTCGAAGCCGAGTTATTTGGCACTGAAGATGATGATGGCAAGGTGCGCAAAGTAGGGGCACTTGAAGAAGCGCATGGCGGAACACTCTATATTGACGAAGTTGCTGATATGCCGTGGGACACCCAAAGCCGGATCCTACGCGTACTGGTCGAGCAACAATTTAAACGGGTAGGCGGCTCAAAACCGGTCAAGGTTGATGTTCGCATATTATCGTCAACCGCTCGCGATATCGAAGCCCTGATCAAGTTCGAGACTTTTCGTGAAGATTTGTTCCACCGGTTGGCCGTTGTCCCGCTGCGCATTCCACCGCTTTCAGAACGCCGTGAAGATATTCCAGAATTGGTTGACGCTTTTATGGAACAAATCGTTCGCCAGTCCGGGATTGGCAGTTGCAGGATAGGCGATGATGCAATGGCTGTCCTGCAAGCCCATAACTGGCCTGGGAATATTAGACAGTTGCGTAATAATATTGAACGTCTGATGATCCTTGCACGGGTTGAAGACGGCGCGGTTATCACGGCTGATATGCTGCCTAAGGAAGTTGGAGAGATGCTTCCTACAACCGGAAGCTCGACCGGAGAACATTTGATGTCTCTTCCGTTGAAGGAAGCCCGGGAAGCCTTTGAACGCGACTACCTTTCGGCGCAGGTAAGTCGGTTTTCCGGCAACATCTCAAGAACCGCAGAATTTGTTGGAATGGAACGCTCTGCTCTGCATCGTAAACTCAAGTCACTTGGGGTATATGAGAAAAAAAGTGGGATTGAGGAAGAGGCTAAACAATGAGGATCTTGATCTGCGGAGCAGGACAGGTCGGCTATGGTATTGCCGAACGATTATCTGTTGAAGATAATGATGTTCATGTCATCGATAATTCTGCTGAGCTGATTCAAAATATTCAAGATCGTCTGGATGTGCGTGGTTATGTTGGCCATGGCTCCCATCCCGATGTTTTGGCCCGCGCCGGGGCTGAGCATGCAGATATGATTATTGCAGTGACGCTATATGATGAGGTGAATATGGTTGCCTGTCAGGTAGCGCATTCGCTGTTTAATGTACCCACCAAGATTGCCCGCATCCGAGCCCAAAGTTATCGACAGGCGCATTGGCAAAACCTGTTTACACGCGATCACATGCCAATCGATGTAATCATTTCCCCGGAAGTCGAAGTCGGGGATGTTATCTTGCGCCGTATCGCGCTACCGGGCGCTAAAGATGTGGTGTTGTTCAATGAAGAAACCGTTGGCATGGTGGCAATCGATTGCGACGAGGATTGTCCGCTAATTGATACGCCGCTATCGCAATTGAGCGAACTTTTCCCGGACCTCAATGCGGTCGTTGCAGGGATATCGCGAAAAGGCAAAATGTTAGCACCGCGATCTGTTGACCAGATTATTGCAGGCGATACGGCCTATGTGATTGTCGAGCGCGGGCAAATTCGCCGGACGCTCGGAATTTTTGGCAAAGAACGCCCGGAAGCGAGCCGAATTGTTATCGCGGGCGGCGGTAATATTGGGGTTTATCTGGCGAGCCGAATTGAAGAACGTCTGCCAAACGCTCGTGTTAAAATTATCGAAAATTCACGGGCGGCTGCGGAAAAACTGGCGGATCAACTTAAGAAGACGGTGGTGCTGCACGGCAATGCACTGGAAGAATCGATATTGCAGGAAGCAGGTGTTGCAAGTGCCGATATGATGGTTGCGATTACCAACAATGATCAGGTTAACATTCTGGCCAGTATTCTGGCAAAGAAATTGGGCTGTGATGCCAATCTCGCGCTGTTGAATAACACGGGATATCATGGATTTACCCGGAGCCTTGGTATCGATGACTTTATCAATCCGCGGAGTGTTACGATTTCGCGGGTCCTGCAATATGTCAGGCGAGGGCGCATTAGAGGGGTCTATTCTGTCGAAAATGGCCAGGCAGAAATCATTGAGGCAGAGGCGCTGGAAGCATCTCCATTGGTGGGCAAACCCCTTAGGGAACTAGATCTGCCGCAAGGTATTCGGATTGGGATGGTGAGCCATGAAGGTAAATTATCAAGACCGACCGGTGATATGGTTATCAAACCAAATGACCGGGTTGTTATTCTGGCATTGAATGAGATGGTACATGATGTCGAACAGATGTTCCGCGTCAGTATGGAATATTTTTAGAAGCAAATGAAGAATTTCATTCACTTCTATGCGTTGATTGGCGCTTATATATCCGCGTCATTGATTTTCCCCGCTTTAATAGCTTTTGGCAGTGATGAAATTGAAATCGGCTATCGCCTCTTGCTCTATGGATCGACCGGAGGATTTTTGTTCTTTGCGGTATTACTATCAATCCGGGATGAAGAACATCACCTTGAACGTAGTACAGCAATTCTACTTGCTGTAGCCAGTTGGGTCTCCTTTCCATTTCTAATTGCGTTTCCGCTTATGGATGTTGCCGGACTTTCGCTGGTCCATAGTATATTTCAAGGGTTTTCAGTATTCACCACATCCGGTGCTTTGATATTTGCTAACTTTCAGGAATTGCCTAAATCAGTGTTATTTTACCTTGCACAGTTTCAATGGCTGGGTGGGTTTGCAACCCTCATAACGTTCATTTTGGTTTTAGCGCCCTGGGAAATTGGTGGATTACCGCGTGTCGGGAGTGCAAGTGAAGCAGCATCCATTGTTGCCTCGCAGACACGTCTGGCGCGATATTGCGGCGGCGTTTTGCGCGGCTACACTATTTTGACCGTCGCTTGCTTTGCTTTGCTTATGCTATGCGGCATTTCCGCATTCAACGCCATGACATTAAGTTTCACGGCGCTATCAACAGGTGGGATTACACCGGTTCAGGAAGAACTCGATCTTTTGCTTGGCAATGTTGGAATGTTGGTTTTAGCCGTATTTCTCTTAATCGGAGCTACAAGCCTGTTTTGGCACCGCAATCTTATTAGCCTGCGGGTGGATGAACTTTTCAAGCATCGGGAAAGTTACTTTCTGATTGTTGGTTGGTTCATCCTTACAATCTGGTTTGCCTATGTAATCGGCGCGGCATCCGGTGTGGGGCACCTGAGTTTTCAAACCATGAGCGAAGGCGCGCTTAACGCTGCATCCATTACGACAACCTCCGGACTGCAGTCACGTCCAGGTATCTTTGCGCTCATGCCGGTTGGCTTGATACTCATACTGGCAGTAATTGGAGGATGCGGATTTTCCACTTCAGGCGGTGTGCGCTGTTTTCGTGTTGGCATCATGCTGACCCAGGCAGAACATGAACTCAATCGTTTGATTTATCCAAGCTCAGTACAGGCAACACGATACCGCAGTTCAGTTCTAAACCTGGATTTTCTGAAAGGTGTTTGGGGACTGTTTGCAATTTGGATTACGCTGCTTGCACTGCTTGGTGTTATTCTTTCCTTGACTGGGATGGGATTCCAAACAGCGTTTACTGCAGCAATTGCCGCGCTTTCAAATGCTGGACCACTGTATGGATCTTTCTGGGATCCATCCAACAGCACGGAATGGCCGGAGTATTATGAGATGTCTGGGCTGCAACTGATCATTTTGTCTATTGCAATGTTTTTGGGGCGTTTGGAGATCATTGCAGTATTTGCAAGTCTGGCATTGCTGTTTAATCGCTACCGCTAAACATAGCTGGATTATTTCTTTTAAACTTCCCCTTGATCATTTCCTTTTTCGACCGCTATAACATTAGTACGAGTAGTCGCGGCATAGTAGGGGCGCGGTAGGTAAAAGTCAGTCTTAGTTTATATGTAATAATAATAAGAAAGTGCCGTGCAATGGCGGAAAAGTCCCAGAACCTCCAGGACGCATTTCTCAATGAGGTCAGGAAGCAAAAAATTCCACTTACAATTTTTCTTGTAAATGGGGTCAAGCTGAACGGTGTAGTGAGCTGGTTCGATAACTTTTGTGTATTGCTCAGACGTGATGGTATTTCGCAGCTTGTGTACAAACATGCAATCTCTACGATTATGCCTAGTTCACCTGTTCTTACCGGAAACAAATCTGATGAAGAATAAGTCTTCTGACAAAAACGCACATCGTTGACATTGGCATCACCTGACAAGGGAAAATCTCAAAAGTTTAAGTGGAGCGCTGAAGAAAGTCAGCGTCCCGAACGCGCTCTTGTGCTTGTGCCGGACACCGGCACGGAAAATGAGCGCAGTCGAACGGCCAGACTTGAAGAAGCATGCGGACTTGCACTTGCAATAAATCTCAATGTGGTTGATCAGGGAATTGTCTCTGTTTCCACAATTAAGCCTGGTACATTTTTTGGTTCGGGCAAGGTTGAGGAGATTGCAGGTCTAGTAAAGGCACAAGAAATTGGACTTGCAATTATCGACAATACGATCTCGCCAAAACAACAGCAAAATTTGGAAAAAGCCTGGAACTGCAAGGTTCTGGACCGTACGGCACTTATTCTGGAAATCTTCGGAGAGCGTGCCCAAACCAAAGAGGGGCGTTTGCAGGTTGAGCTTGCGCATCTTAACTATCAAAAGGGTAGGCTGGTACGTTCCTGGACCCACCTGGAACGCCAGCGTGGTGGTTTAGGTTTCATCGGTGGACCGGGAGAAACACAAATTGAAACCGACCGTCGCCTCATTCAGGAACGAATTAATCGCATCGAGAAAGAATTGGTGAAGGTTAAACGAACGCGCGCCTTGCACCGTTCAAAGCGCAAGAAAGTACCATTTCCGGTAGTAGCCTTGGTTGGATATACTAATGCCGGGAAATCAACGTTGTTCAATCATTTGACCGGTGCGAAAGTGATGGCAAAAGACCTGTTATTTGCCACACTTGACCCAACCCTCCGGCAGTTGGATTTGCCGCTCGGTTCCCGAGTAATTCTTTCTGATACAGTGGGATTTGTCTCTAATCTTCCAACCCATCTTGTTGCGGCTTTTCGTGCGACACTGGAAGAAGTGATTGAAGCTGAATTGATACTGCATGTTCGTGATATATCGCATGAGGATACGGATGCTCAGGCACACGATGTGTATTCAATATTGGAGCAGCTTGGAATTGAAGAAGAGGGAAAGCGCGGAGTTATTGAAGTTTGGAACAAGATTGATCTGCTGTCGCAATCAGAACTGGAGGCAGTTGAAAGCAGGATTTTGTCTGAAATGAATCCGATGTTGATATCTGCTACAAAAGGCACTGGCTCAGAAATTCTGCTGGAAACTATTGAAGAAAAGGTTTCAAAGAAAGAAGATCTCGTGGAACTGCTATTGCCGATAGAAGCTCTGCACAGATTATCTGAGATTTATGAAAGTGCGCAGGTGATCGAACGCAAGGACCAGGAAGACGGGAGCGTTTCCATGCTGATAAGAGCGCCGCGCGCAATGCGCGCGAGACTTGCTGACTTTATTCATAGGTCTGTCAACTGATCAGGCTTTTTGGCTTCCTGCCAATACTGTTCCATTTCTTCCAAGGATGCATCGTTTAATAAACGACCCTGATCTTTTACTCGTTTTTCTATGTGGGAAAATCTATTACGAAACTTTATATTGGTTTGTCGCAACGCAAATTCCGGGTCTATATCGAGATGGCGTGCAACATTGACGATTGAAAATAAAAGATCACCAATTTCTTCGCGCTGACTTTTTTGGTTTCCGTTGGATAGTTCTTCGCCGAATTCTTCGAACTCTTCACGCGTTTTGTCCAAAACCTGCTGCAGCTGAGGCCAATCAAAGCCAACTTTTGCTGCCTTGGTTTGCAGCTTGAAAGCAGAAGTCATAGCGGGAAGGGTGGTTGGAACAGAATCCAATAAACCTTCTTCTTGCCCAGATTTTGCTGGTAAACCCTTTGCAGTGCGGCGGGTTGCCATTTCCTGCTTTTCTTCCGCCTTGATACGCTCCCATGTGCCCTCGGCCATACCTTTTGCCGAATATTCTGCTGCCGAAACATCTTCGGTACCAAAAACATGTGGATGCCGGCGTATCATTTTGCCGGTTATACCTTCAACGACATCTGCAAAATTGAAATGCCCTTGTTCTTCTGCCAACCGGGAATGATAAACGGATTGAAGAAGTAAATCTCCCAATTCCAATCGTAAATCTTCCATATCCTTGCGCTCAATCGCGTCTGCGACTTCGTAGGCTTCCTCTACGGTATAGGGGGCGATGGTTTCAAATGTCTGCTCCAAATCCCAAGGGCATCCGGTCTCCGGAGTGCGTAGCGCCTCCATAATTTCAAGTAACCGGTCAATGTTTTCCGAGGCTTTCATTTAATGCGTCCCTTTATCTCTTGAAAATGATAGGGTAATCGATTTAGGTATTCGAACAACAATTTGTGGGCAAATAAGAACGATGAACGGTCTACCCTTCTTAGTGCGGACAGTAATTTGCGTTTTCTTTCTGCTTTCAGCGTTAACGGTGAATGATACGAATGCAAAGGTGATCCTGAAAGAAACCACTGCTTATTATAGTGTTGTTGGTAAAACGGGCCGTGAAATTTTCAAAAGTATGATCGATAGAGGTCCAAGACTTGGCGGGCCCAAAGGCCATGCACTTGCCACGACTGAATACAAATATGACATTAACAATGTTGACGTGGAGATTAAGCAGGGTAGGTGCATTCCCGTTCGTGTCGATGTTGTTGTACGTGTCAAATATACCTATCCGCGTTGGGCAGGTAATCGTGGAGCGCGGAAATCAACGCGTAGGGCATGGAAACATTTCGAAAAATCAGTGGTCTGGCATGAAAAACAACATGTCAAAATTGCTCTTGATTACGCTAAGGAATATCAATTGGCACTCAAGAAAACTCGCCTTAGATCGAGCCAAAATTGTACCGCAACATCATTTTCTACAACTTGGCGTGCGACACGCGCTGCATTAAAACACAACCGTCGCCAGCGATTGTTTGACCGCCAAGACCTGCGCCCCGGTGGTCGCGGGTATGAAGCACAATTGCGATTGTTAAAAGCAGAGTAGGTTGTTCTGGCAATTCTACCCTTTACAGTATTTGGCTCAGAAACTCTTTTGTCCGAGGGTCTTTAGCGTCATCAAAAAATGACTTGGGCGGGCCATGCTCTACAATCAGTCCTTTATCAGTGAAATAGATATGGTCGGCAACTTCCCGAGCAAAGCCCATTTCATGCGTTACTAGAATACATGTCATCCCGTCTTGCGCCAGTTCTTTGATGGTCAGCAAAACCTCTCCAACTGTTTCTGGATCAAGCGCTGCCGTTACCTCATCAAATAACATGATATCCGGTTGCATTGCCAAGGATCGAGCAATTGCAACACGCTGCTGCTGTCCGCCAGATAATTCACCTGGATAGCTGTCTTCTTTGCCTTCCAGCCGGACCTTTTTAATAAGTTCACGAGCAAACTTCTCGGTCTCTGATTTATCACGTTTTAGCACTCGAATTGGTGCCATCATTATGTTTTCAAGTGCTGTTTTGTGCGGAAATAGATTGTATTGCTGGAATACCATTCCAACTTTTTTTCGCAATTCCAATTTGTTCAAATCAGGATCGTTAACTTCCTGGCCTTCCACCAGAATTGATCCTTGCTGAATATCGTTGAGGGCATTGACGCAGCGGATCAAAGTTGACTTGCCGGAACCCGATGGGCCAATGATACAGATCACTTCACCCTTCATGACATCGAAAGAAACGCCCTTTAAGACTTCCAGCGAACCAAATGCCTTATGAACGTTTTTGATAGAGACCATGGGTTGGTCAGGTGTCCAGTTCATAGGCTCGATCCTTTAGGTTTTAACGGCAAATTTTTTCTCCAGATAAACTGTGTAGCGAGCAATCGGATAGCAGTAGATGAAGAAGATCAATAAAATGAACGAATAAAATGGTGCAAGCAGGTCGGTTCGCCCGCCTTCTGCTGCCAGTGCTTCGCCAGTCAATGTCATGACCTCGGAAACACCAACAACCGACGCTAATACGGTAGCCATTGTAAGAATTGAATACAGGTTCATCCACGGCGGAAGCATGCGTTTAACGCATTGCGGTAAGATTACGAGCCAAAGCGTTTGTCTTCGTGTGTAGGCTAGACTTTCGGCTGCTTCCCATTGTCCGCTTGGGAGCGATGCTATTGCACCGCGAACAACTTCAGAAACGTTAGCCATGACCGGAAGAGAAAGACCGATAATTGCCTTTACCCAGTCCGGGAATGGAATGACAACAAATCCGAGATTAAACTCAAACGGCAAAAGAAACATTGCGAAAAACAACAGAACAAGCCAGGGAGCGTTGCGGAAAAATTGTGTCACAAACCATGACGACCCCTTGATGGCAGGCATTAATGAAATTTGCCCTAGGCCAAGCGCAGTGCCCACAATTGTCCCTAACGCCATCGCGCAAAAAGAAATGATAATGTTGAAAAAGAAACCCGAAAGGAGCAATGGCATCCATTTAATTAGCGTGCTGAAGGCTGACGCTTGCGCCTCTGCATCATCGGCAAAAACATATTCTGACGAAATCATACATATGCCGAACAGGGCAAACCCATGCCAAAACCTGATTTGAAATGCCTCACTTTGCGTAGGCGGTGTAACAGGTAATAGGACAGGTAGATCAGTCTTAAACGGTAGTTTGCTCATCACCCATATCCCGGAATTTTCATCTTGCGTTCCCAACTGTTCATCGCCCAAACGAGAATGCCAACAAGCACAAAATATGCAAAAAGGAGAAAGAACATCATCTCAGTCACATTCACATTATCTGACCAGATCTGATTAGCTTCATAGAGCATTTCAGGCACTGCAATGGCGTAGGCGAGGGTTGTCGTTTTCACCAGATTTACAAGGTTGTTGTTTAACGCCGGCAAACAAACTCGGAAGGCGAGCGGCAGGGTGATATCCATATATATCTGTAACCGCGAAAAGCCCATTGCTTCTGCTGCTTCCACTGTCGATTTAGGAACAGCCTCGATTCCAGATCGGAATATCTCGACATTGAAAGCTCCAGCAAAAAACGAAAGCGAAATTACAGCCCATGCGAAACTGCCGAGCATCGGAGACTGTCCGCCCCAGTCATTTTCTAT
>JBCCBE010000019.1:0-43226 GCA_039814425.1 Pseudomonadota bacterium | reverse complement strand
TTGGAAATCTTACAAGAATTTGCACCCGAGCAGACAAAGCTCATCGACCAGCTAAAAACCGCTGCTGCACTTCTGGGCGGTAATACCGGCGGCGCGATCAAACTCAAGGTCAGTGTCAAAAGCGGGGATGCAGCAATTGGCTTTATCCCGCTTGGGAAAATCAAGCCATTGTTTTAGGGTTTTTGTCGCTGCTTATCTGGAGAGCACTCTGGCTTCCAGCGCAATTGCCAACAAGGTTGTGCTTGCGGTGGCGTTAGACGACAGGGGAAACTGCCTGCAATGTAACATTGCCGTATTTATGCGGTCCATGGCACGCAGCAGTCGATCTTGTTGCCAGATTGAAAGCGATTGAGTTACAGCATTTTTCCGGGAAAAATGAATTGGCGGACGGATAGCGGAAATCATATTGGATGCAGATTGTCTGGTGTTGGCCATTTCTGAAACGGCTAAATGCAATATCTGCAAGTGTCGCAATAAGCTCAGCAAAATAATGTCGGGGCTGTTTCCAGCCTCCACTGCCTTTGTAAAAAGATGTTGCACACGGTTCAAATTACCGACTGTTCCTGCATCGATTAATTCAGTTAAGATCAAGCCGGAAGCATCACCGACGCTGTTCTGAACATCGCGCAAGGTAACTTCATCGCGCCCATTGCAATAAAGTGCCAGTTTAGCAAGCTCGTTTCTTGAAAGGCGGCGATCGCTACCCAGGAGTGACTTTAGTTCCTGCCTGGTTTGCGGATCTATCTTCAATCCCTGCTCAACGATCTCCTGACTGATCAGTTGATCCAGAGCGGCCGAGTTATCCTGATAACAGGGGATGCAAAGGCTGTTTTTATGCGCTTCAAGATTACGCCGCAATGCGACAGACTTTTTAAGATCGCCTGCTTCTACAATAATAAGGGCGTCTTGCGGCGGATTGTCCAAAACCGGCTTAATCGATTTAAACAGATCTTTCTGTGTTGTGCCGGAAATTCGGATCAGGCGTTTTCCGCCAAACATGCCGATTGTGTTTGCTTCATCGGATAAGCGGCCAGGATCTGCTGCAATTTCATCGGCCTGAATTCTGAGAAGGCTGAAAGGATCGTTCAGATCTACATCGCATTTCGCTGAAAGCACATCTGCTCGCTCGCTAACCAAGCCGCTATCGGGGCCATATACCAGGTAAACTGAATGTTCAAATGCTGGCTTTGATATGAAACCTTCGACTTTTCCTGCGGATAAGGATGCCATGGGTTTCAGATAGCCAGTGTTAAAACCATTGAGTGTTAATCCTAGCTCTTGTTCAGATCAGCAGCGACAGCAAGCCGGATCGATTCGGCAACTTCCTTTGCAGCCCGGTTTTCTGCATCACGTTCCGCGCGTTCATTGGCAAATACCTGTCCGGTTCGGTCGTAGGGCGCTTCAGCTACTCTTTTCCCCGAAGCTACGGTCTTGCCATCAGCAAGATTGACAATTTCATATGATGTTATGACGGTTACAACAGCGGAGGTAGAATCTTCAACCTGCTGAATTAAAGCGACCTGTCGATTGTTCCAGGATACCCGTAAGCGAACCTCGTGGGTTTTCTCAACCAGTTCATCACCGCCATTAAACAAAAACAAAAGGTGGTTCCGGACTTGCTGAGCAACCCTTGAATTAACCGACGAAACGCCGATACCTGAAAGTCCTCTAGCGGTTAGCTGGTTCGTGGCCTGTGTGCCGTGCAAGGGCTGGAACTGGCACGCAGACAGGCCAAACAACAAAGCAAGGATGCCGAAAAATTTCATAGTAAGTTGACGGTTATTCTTGGCCACTTCAGATCACCACATTCACAATTCGCTTTGGAACAACAATCACCTTTTTGGGTGATTTTCCATCCAGAAACTTCTGTACCACATCTAGAGCAAGACTTGCATCCTCTATTTCTGACGGTGTTGCTTCTGGAGATACTTCAATTTCAGCACGCTTCTTTCCGTTAATCTGAATTGGTAGAACCAGCAGATCGTCCTGGGCCAAGCTATTTTCAAATTGTGGCCAGCCTTCGGCAGAAACCACGGTTTTATTGCCAAGGGCTTTCCAGCATTCCTCGGCCAGATGCGGCATCATCGGCGCAATGACCTGTATCAGCACAAATAGGCCTTCACGCATTGCAGAAACGGTAGGTGCGTCCTGTGTCTCTAGCTTTACACCAGATAAGACGTTTACGAATTCGTAGATGCGAGCAATGGCGCGGTTGAAGGAAAGCTTTTCAATATCCTCTCCAATCGCCTTAAGCGTTTTGTGCGTTGCCTTACGCAGCGTGGATATATCTGCATCAGATGAAGGTAAATCCGCACTGGCAACAGTATCCGCCCAGATTTGGACCAATCGCCAGATGCGCTGGACAAAACGATGCGCCCCTTCGGCACCTGCATCGGTCCATTCTACGTCGCGTTCAGGAGGGGAATCAGAAAGCATGAACCAGCGCGCCGTGTCAGCACCGTAGGTTTGCATAATATCATCAGGATCAACCGTATTGCGTTTCGACTTCGACATTTTTTCAATGCCGCCGATGGGCACTTCCTGACCATTGTCCAAGCGAACGGCTGTGCGTTTTCCCTCATCTTCACGGATTTCAAGTTCAGCCGGTTGAAACCAGCCGATATCCTTGTTGCCATAGGTTTCGTGAACCACCATGCCCTGGGTAAAAAGGCCCTTGAATGGTTCGGATATATCCATGTGACCGGCAACAGACATAGCGCGGGAAAAGAAACGCGAATAAAGCAGATGCAAAATTGCGTGCTCTATGCCGCCGATATACTGGTCAACCGGTAGCCATTTATTTGCTGCTTTCGGATCAACTGGGTTTTCATTTTGCGGGGTGACAAAACGGGCGAAATACCAAGATGAATCGACAAATGTATCCATTGTATCGGTTTCGCGTTTGGCAGGTCTGCCACATGAGGGGCATGCCACATTGCGCCAGGTCGGATGACGATCAAGCGGATTACCCGGGATATCAAAAGTAACATCCTCTGGAAGTTCAATTGGCAGGTTCTCGTATTTTTCCGGAACCACGCCGCAGGTATCACAATGAACGACCGGTATCGGACAACCCCAATAGCGCTGGCGGGAAATTCCCCAGTCGCGCAGACGGAAGTTAATTTCCTCTTCGGCCTGATTGTTTTCTGCAAGGACATCAATTGCCTTGTCAATCGCTTCCGCTTTCCGTAATCCGCTCATTGGGCCCGAATTGATTAAAATGCCATCATCGATGAATGCAGTGTTTTCTACTGAATAAGGTTGATCCGGCTCATCCAGCGAGGCAACAACAGAAGTTACTTCCAGATCGTATTTGCGGGCAAAATCCAAATCACGCTGATCATGGGCCGGACAGCCAAAAATAGCGCCCGTACCGTAATCCATCAGGACGAAGTTTGCCGCATAAACCGGAAGCTCTTTTCCTTCGATAAAGGGATGCGCGACTGTAAGACCAAGATCAAAACCTCGCTTTTCGGCTTTTTCTACATCCGCAGCTGAAGTTCCCATTTTGCGGCATTGCTGGACGAAATCCTGCAATTTGGCATTGGTTTTTGCAAGTTCCAGCGTAATCGGGTGTTCAGCGGCAATAGCCATAAAGCTTGCGCCATAAAGTGTATCTGGCCTGGTTGAGAAACAGATCAGTTCTTTTTCAACGACACTTTCAGATTTGACAAACGGAAACTTGATGCGTGCGCCACGTGACCGTCCAATCCAGTTTGACTGCATCAGCTTAACTTTGGCGGGCCAATCGTTGAGCGTATCAATCGCGCCCAGCAATTCTTCCGAATAGTCTGAAATTTTGAAAAACCATTGGGTGAGTTCGCGCTGTTCAACGTCTGCGCCGGATCGCCAACCCTTGCCATCGATGACCTGTTCGTTGGCAAGTACAGTCATATCAACCGGGTCCCAGTTTACTTTTGCATTTTTGCGATAGACCAGATCGTGTTTTAGAAAATCAAGAAACAAGCGCTGTTGCTGAGCGTAATAGTCAACATCGCAGGTAGCAAATTCACGTGACCAGTCAATCGCAAGCCCCATGCTCTTAAGCTGTTTGCGCATCGCTGCGATATTGTCATAGGTCCAGCCCTTAGGATGAGTCTTGTTTTGCATTGCTGCATTTTCTGCCGGCATGCCAAATGCATCCCAACCCATTGGATGCAGAACTTCATAACCCTTGGCCTTTTTGTAGCGCGCTACCACGTCTCCCATTGTATAATTTCGGACATGGCCCATGTGGATGCGCCCGGATGGATAGGGGAACATTTCCAATACATAGTAGTTTGGCTTTTCGTTATCCGCGCTGGTATCACACTCGAAGAGGTTGGTGTCATCCCAGACTTTTTGCCAGCGGGGTTCAGTTTCGCGCGGATTGTAGCGTTCTGTTGTCATGATTATTTTTTATAATTTATTTGCAGATGGAAAGCTTGTAATCAGGCTCAATATATCGATAAGAACCTTCAACAGAATTTCTTGATGCGGTCAATAGTATGTCGGAAACCAATCCTTCGGAAAACTACCATGCCATCCTTGATGAACTGGCAAAGCATGCGCAAAACCATGAACAGAAAACCCCTCAACTTGTGGTGGTTTCCAAAACCTTTGATGCCGATTTCATCCGCCCAGTGCTGCAAGCGGGCGCCCGTGTTTTTGGTGAAAACCGTGTTCAGGAAGCGCAAGGTAAGTGGCCACAATTAAACCGAGAATTTGAGAATGTGGAATTGCATCTGATTGGTCCACTGCAATCCAATAAGGCTGGCGATGCAGTTCAGCTGTTTGATTGTATCCAGACGATTGATCGGGAAAAAATCGCTCGGGCTGTTGCAAAGGAAATGCGTGAGCGCAATAAGGTGCTTGATTTTTTTGTTCAGGTGAATACGGGCAAAGAATCTCAAAAGGCGGGTATACATCCGGAGCAAGCAGGCGAATTCATCAAATGGTGTCGCGAGGATGTTAGTCTTACCGTGCGCGGTTTGATGTGTATTCCACCGTTTGAAGAAAACCCTGGGCCACACTTTGCGCTATTGCGAAAGTTGAGTGAGGAAAATGCGGTTGCTGATTTATCCATGGGCATGTCAGCAGATTATCTCACCGCCACAGAATTTGGCGCGACCCATGTTCGCGTAGGTAGTGGTGTTTTTGGCGCTCGAGGCTGATCTAAAGCCTGATATCCACAAACGTTTTTAAGGATAAACGCGGGAGTAGTTTACGCATTGCGGCTGGAGAAATCGCAACGCACCCTTGTGTGCCCTTGTTGGTTTCGCTTGTTAAATGAAAAAAGATCGCACTGCCGAAATGGCGTTGGACGGGCTTGATATTGTAATCCAGTACAAGGCAAACATTATAAAGGCGATCATCGCGCGTCATGGTCTCGTGCGATGGTAAAAACGGCAGTTTTACAAGTGCATTGTAGTTTGCATTTTCAGGTGCATCACACCAGCCCATTTTTGTTGTAATTTGCTTCAGCCTGATAGTGCTGTGGGGTCTTTTTTGTCTATCACGACGGAAAAAGCCGTCTAAAATTTGGAATTTTCCGCGCGGCGTTGCCCCATCACCTTCTCGTTTGATGGCAGTAATGCCGGTTTTACCAAGGCGACATTCGATAGACTGATCGCCAAATGTCAAAATTCCCGCTGCGCGATTCTGGCCCGGTTTTCGCCTTACAATCAGGGTTTGTAGGTTTCGGGACTTTTTCATCTCTTGCATGTCTTCACAATTACCGTAAAACTCCTCACATAGATGTGTACACTGTTGCAATGCATTATTTGAATTGCCAAACCTATACGGATGTTTTGGCGATCATTGAAAAAATCCGAAAAACCGGAATGTTTTCAATATTTTGTCAAAGTTCATAATGTTAGTTGAATGCGATAGAGGAACTTATGGCTGCAAAAACAATTTTACTGGTTGATGACGACGAGGAATTGCGTGAAGCAATGCAGGAGCAGCTAGCGCTCTACGATGAATTCAATGTGTTAACAGAGGCAAGTGCTACCAAGGGCGTGGCACTTGCAAAAAGCGAACATGTCGATCTTTTAATAATGGATGTGGGCCTACCCGACATAGATGGCCGTGAAGCCGTTAAAATCCTCCGAAAAGGTGGGTTTAAGGCACCAATTATTATGTTGACCGGTCATGACACAGATTCTGATACGATTCTGGGACTTGAGGCTGGTGCAAATGATTATGTGACAAAGCCGTTTCGATTTGCCGTATTACTTGCCCGCATTCGGGCGCAGTTACGAACACATGAACAAAGTGAAGATGCCGTTTTTACAGTTGGTCCCTATACGTTTAGGCCGTCTCAAAAACTGCTTACAGAGGAAGACGGGCAGAAAATCCGTTTAACCGAAAAAGAAACCGCCATAATGAAGTATCTTTATCGCGCAGAACAAAAAGTTACCGGGCGCGATGAATTGCTGGAAAACGTCTGGGGCTATAATTCGGGTGTTACTACGCACACGCTTGAAACCCATATTTATCGCCTGCGTCAGAAAATTGAGAAAGATCCTTCCAATGCAAGATTGCTTGTTACGGAAGGCGGGGGATATAAACTGGTTCCGTAAACCAGGTCAGGAGATGAGTTGGAGAACTGCAATTGACATTGGATCAGGATATAGAACTACTGGCCCGGCAGCCGGTTTTTGTAGATTTTTCCTTGGAACAATTGCGATTGATCGCTTTTGGGAGCCAAAAACACCGGTACAATAAAGGCTCTGAACTGTTTCGTGACGGTCAATCTGCTGATTGCGGCTATCTGATTATTCATGGTGAAATACAGGTGTTTCTCACCAAGAATAACAGTTCCAGTCTGGCGGGTATTTTTGCCCGGGGCGATCTTCTCGGAGAGCTTGCAATGCTGACTGCCAACCGGCGAGCTGGGACAGCGGTGGTAACCGCTGATTGCGAGGTCTTGCGGATTACCCGAGCTATCGTCCGTCGCATTTTAGAGGAATATCCAGAACTTGCTGCTCTATTGCATGACCGGATTTCTTCCAGTGTTTCAAGTTTTAGCAATCGGCTTGAACCAGTCCGCAAGCGATTTGAAGCAATAGATGCATCGGATAAGAATAACGCCAGTTAGATAAGTTTAGCCAGAAAACGAAGCCATCTAGTCCAGATCAAAGCTGGCAATTACCGGCACATGATCAGATGGTTTTTCCCATCCGCGCGCTTGTCTTAAAACTTCAATATTCTGCAAGCTTTCCGCCAGCGCTGGCGCGGACCAGATATGATCAAGCCTTCGGCCCTTGTCCGCCGCATCCCAGTCCCGGGCGCGATAACTCCACCAAGTAAAAAGTTTATCGCTTACCGGCACTTTTTCCCGGATCAGATCGCTCCACCCGCCATTATCGCGGAGGTAGTCGAGCAGCTCTGTTTCTATCGGTGTGTGAGATACAACCTTCAATAATTGCTTGTGGGACCAGACATCATTTTCGTGCGGTGCGATGTTCAAGTCACCGACAAGGATATTTTCTACGCTGTCAGCCTCGGCGCTGAGTAGTTTCATTTCATCAAGAAATTTAAGCTTGTGATCAAATTTCGGGTTCTTGCTCGCATCTGGTTCGTCACCACCGGCTGGTACGTAAAAATTATGAAGCTGTATCGACTTACCACTAGCTTCAAATGTGGTAGCCAAATGACGCGTATCGCCCATTGAGCAATAATCGGTACTGTGCTGATTTGATAGCGGTCGCTTCGAAATGGTCGCAACGCCATGATAGCCCTTCTGGCCGTGTACCGCGATATGATTGTAACCGAGTTTGCGTATTTCCTTTTCGGGGAACTGATCGTTCTGACACTTGATTTCCTGTAAGCAGAGCACATCTGGCTCATGGCTTTTTAAAAATTGCTCAACGAGCCCGATCCGCAGGCGGACCGAATTTATATTCCAGGTGGCGATTTTGAGAGGCATAGAGTGATCCGGTTAAAGTGGACGTACTCTAGCGAATTTTACGTTAGGAACAACCCGGTGCCGGGCAAAATTCACTTTTGTGAATTTCGGTCTTTTCCGTCACTTGCCGGTTTCACGTAGAAAAAATTTCCGGGAAAATCGACATTTTTCTGGACATTAAAAATCATCACAGAGGTTTCTTTTCCCTGAGCATCTTTGATTGTCCATTGGCGCAGATCCTGGCTTTGTGGATCAAAAAGAAGCGTGATTTCTGAATCACCAAAAATCTTTTTGTTTCCCATGACAACCGTTGTGATGTCTTCGCGCGCTTCGACGCTGCGGATAGATTCGTCGCTGATTTGTATTTGCTTGCTGAGCAATAGGCTCAACGGGGTTTTATCAAGAGGATAATAGTTCCAGGTTTTCAGTTTCTTGTTGTTAACAGCCAGAGTTCGGCCGTTTGAAACAACCATAATCGGAGAAGGATTTTCATAATTGAAACGAATTTTCCCCGGTCGCTTGATAAAGAATTTCCCACCTGTTTGTTCGCCATTGGGTCCAAACTGAATAAATTCACCTGACATGGTTGGCACTGATTCAAAATGATTGCTGATTGCCTCGATGGCTTCTTTTTCATTTTGTGCAGCCGTACTGGTCTGTGCTGATACAAGCAGACTTGCAACAATCATTATCAGGCCAGCAATAATCCCGGTTCTGGTATTCATCGAACTTCTGTCCTTAACAGTTCAAAATCTTTTAGCTTGCATTCGTGGCGTTTTATTGTCCCTAGATGGTCTCATCTTCACCGGGTACAAGAATTTCCCGTTTGCCTGCATGGTTGGCCGCGCTGATCAATCCTTCTTGCTCCATGCGTTCAATCAAGGATGCAGCGCGATTGTAACCAATTGATAGTCGGCGTTGAATATAGCTGGTGGAGACTTTGCGATCTTTCAATACAATCGCAACTGCCTGATCATAAATATCGTTTGAGTCTGCAAGACCGCCGGTTGCACTATCACCGCTGGCAGCAGCTTCTTCCTCTGATTCTTCTGTTACCGAATCAAGATATTGCGGCACGCCTTGAGACTTTAGATGCTGAACCACCTGATCTACTTCATCATCGTCAACAAATGGGCCATGGACCCGCTGAATGCGTCCGCCACCGGCCATATAAAGCATGTCACCCATGCCGAGCAATTGTTCTGCGCCTTGTTCACCAAGAATCGTACGGCTATCGATTTTAGAAGTAACCTGGAAGGAAATACGGGTCGGGAAATTTGCTTTGATTGTACCTGTAATAACGTCAACAGATGGACGCTGTGTTGCCATGATTACGTGAATTCCGGCTGCTCGGGCCATTTGCGCCAGACGCTGCACAGTACCCTCAATATCCTTGCCTGCAACCATCATCAAATCAGCCATCTCATCAATGATGACGACGATGTAAGGCATTTTTTCCAACTGCAATTCTTCGGTTTCGTAAATTGCCTCACCGGTATTACGGTCATAACCGGTCTGAATGGTCCTGGTAATCCGTTCGCCTTTCTTTTCTGACTGGGCGATACGAGAATTAAATCCATCAATATTACGAACGCCCACTTTGGACATTTTCTTGTAGCGTTCTTCCATCTCGCGCACTGTCCATTTCAGTGCGACAACGGCCTTTTTCGGATCGGTGACAACCGGTGTCAACAGGTGCGGGATACCATCATATATCGATAGTTCGAGCATTTTTGGATCGATCATAATCATCTTTACCTGATCAGGCGTAAGACGATAAAGGATCGACAAAATCATAGTGTTGATTGCAACGGACTTACCGGAGCCGGTAGTACCTGCAACCAATAAGTGAGGCATTTTGGCAAGATCAGC
Organism: Pseudomonadota bacterium; assembly: GCA_039814425.1. Taxonomy (GTDB): domain Bacteria; phylum Pseudomonadota; class Alphaproteobacteria; order Rhizobiales; family Rhizobiaceae; genus JAALLB01. The sequence continues at coordinate 33,463 of JBCCBE010000019.1, read as the reverse complement.
AATCGTTGGTTCGCCGCCGATGGTTTTACCAAGGATCATCGGTAGTTTTGATTTTGTGCTTTCGTAGGTCTGGCTTGCAAGAATCTCACGCAAGTAGACTGTGTCGCGCTTTGCGTTGGGAAGCTCGATTCCGATAGCGTTGCGACCTGGAACAACGGCTACACGTGCTGCTATGGCTGACATCGAACGGGCAATATCATCTGCCAGACCGATTACACGGGAGGATTTGATCCCTGGGGCTGGCTCAAGCTCATATAGGGTTACCACCGGGCCGGGTCGGACATTGATGATTTCGCCCTTTACGCCAAAATCTTCCAGAACCCCTTCAAGCAGGCGTGCATTTTGCTCCAATGCATCCTCGGAAATTTTGTCATTGAGCTTGGTAGCGGGCGGGTCCTGCAGAAAATGTAGAGAAGGCAATTCAAACTCCCCGGTATTTATCAGGGAAGGTTGGGCATCTCTGACTACTCTTGCAGATTGTTTCGGTGGCGGTGCCATCGTCTGGACGCGGTTGGTTGCTCGAGCTTGTTCCGGTTGATTTTCAACAAAGGCTGCCTGTGGCGCAGGCGGGGTTTGTTCTGCCCATTCTTGCTCGATGATTTCATCTAACAAATGGGTATTGTGATTTATTTCGCCGTAATCAGGATTTGGAACGTCCAGCGCCGGCTCGGATTTTTCCATTTCGCGCTCGTAGAATTCAAAGCCGTCATCTTCTGGTGCTGTCAGCGTATCGAACTTAGTTCGAATAGAAGCCATAAAACCTGGTTTTGTTTCTATTTCTTCCCGTTTGGCGGTGCGGGTATTTGCAAACCGTCTTTTATAGACATACCAGTAGTGGCTTAAAGCGCCGAGAAGCCAGCTGGGTTGATCGCTATCAGGATCAAGTTCGTCTGCCAGGGTTTCAACATCTGCTATTTCTTCCGGATCCCAGATTGTACCTGCGGCCATCAACATCGTAATGGCTCCACAGATACCGAAAACGATGAAAAATACTAAGGCGAAAAATCCTTCTGCAGCCAGACCTATAAAACCTGGAACCTTTAATAGCATGTCACCGGTAACGCCGCCGAGACCCAGAGGCAAAGGCCAGCTTTGCGGCAAAGGAAGGCTCGAAAGGGCTGCTGCCAAAAGGATTGTGGCAACTGGCCAAAGTGCCAAGCGCAAACCAAATCTTGAGGTGCGCTGATGGGATAGGTTAGACCATCCCCATAGCGCTGGCGGAATGAGTGCAAATGCGCTTGCAAGACCAAAAAACTGGATTGTTAGGTCAGCAAAGGCAGAACCGGGAAATCCAAGCCAATTTTGGATAGCGGAGTTACCTGAATAAGAAAGGCTGGGATCTGTGACCGTCCAGGTTGCAAGGCTTATAAATGCACAAGCAACAAGGCTTAAAATGGCCAGCCCAAGCAAGATTGAAGCCTGACGCCCTAATCCTTCGCGTAAGGTTCTGGGTGCTTCAATGTCAGTAATTTGCATACTCGTCTCCAACCGGAAAATCCAACCGCAATTGCCCACTGATACAGGCATTGATCTGTAAGGGTCCGTGACCTATGGGAATCCTAGTTAGGGAAGGTTAACCAGCGATTAACTATACGCGTGATTGAAGCCGGAATTTAGCCAAGTATGTAAATGCATCTTTGATTTTATACGGCTTAACCGCCAGACACTGATGTTTTTGGTTTGCTATCGTTTCGCTCGCGGATCAGGCCTTCCTGGGCAACAGAAGCAACCAGGTTACCCTTTGCGTCATAAATTGAACCACGGGTAAATCCTCGTGCACCGGAAGAATTTGGACTGTCCTGACTGTAAAGATGCCATTCTTCCATATTGATGGGACGGTGAAACCACATTGCATGATCAAGGCTTGCAACTTGAAGTGTCGGATCAAAAACAGCCCTGCCATGGGCAAAAAGAGACGTGTCCAGCAGGGTCATATCTGAAGCGTAGGCTAATACTGCCTGCTGAATTGCCGGATCATCCGGTAGGGGGCCGGTTGCACGCAACCATATATCCTGCCGGGGTTCGAGTTTGCGGTCTGTGATGTAGTGGTCAACATGGATCGGACGCAATTCAATTGGACGTGCCCGTTGCCAATACTCCCGCACTCCTTTTGGAGCGTGATCAATATATTTTTCAGCCAATTGCTGGCCACTTGGCAATGTTTCGGGGTCTGGTGCATCGGGCATCGGGACAAAGTGCTCCAGACCTTCCTCGGTAATTTGAAATGAGGCAGACATGGAAAAAATCGCCCGACCATGCTGAATGGCCACAACCCGGCGCGTGGTGAAACTCTTGCCATCGCGAATCCGATCGACCTCATATACAATGGGGACAGAGGGATCGCCGGGGCGCATGAAGTAACCATGTAGTGAGTGGACTATGCGTCCTTCCTCTACGGTGCGCTGGGCTGCTACAAGTGCCTGACCAATCACCTGACCTCCGAAAACCCGTTGCCAGCCAACATTTGGGCTTTCTCCGCGATAGAGATTTTGTTCGATATACTCAAGATCAAGTACATTCAGCAGGGTTTCTACTGGATCTGACATTTTAAAACTCCACCGAACAAACAAAGATTATCAGAAAGTAGTCATTTCGCCGTGTGAGACAACAAGGGTAATTGAATTTTCTGTAATTTAACCCCATTGTTCATACATAAAACCGGAATTCATAATGGCTAATAAAGCAAAACCAAAACTGCCTGAAATCGTGGACGTCCTGGTCGCAGGGGGTGGATATGTAGGATTAAGCTGTGCGGTTGCGATCAAAGATGCTGCACCACATCTTAAAGTTGCCATTGTGGATCCGGCACCTGAAAAGGCAGTTGAAAATGATGAACGTGCCTCCGCAATTGCTGCGGACGCAGTTCGGATGCTAGACCAGTTGGGTATTTGGGAACAACTTGTGCCCGGTGCCCAGCCGATCAATGAAATGATCGTAACCGACAGCAAGGTTACTGATATTGTCCGCCCGGTATTCCTAACGTTTACAAACGAAAAGGAAGAAAGTGAGCCTTTTGCCTATATGGTTGAAAACCGTGAAATGGTGAAGGAACTGCGTAAAAAGGCTGACAGGGATGGGGTGATCCGCCTGGTGGAAAATGGCGTTGAGGGATTTACTACCCATACCGCTTACACGGACATTGATTTGACTTCCGGCAAGAGGATCAAGGCCAAACTGCTGGTTGCTTGCGATGGGGTGCGATCCCGCTTGCGCGACATGGCTGAGATTCAGACGGTTCGCTGGCCTTACGATCAGAAAGGCATTGTTTGTACTGTAGAACATGAACGTCCACATGATGGCTGTGCTCAGGAACACTTTCTACCGGCTGGTCCGTTTGCAATCCTGCCATTGAAAGGAAATCGTTCTTCTTTGGTATGGACCGAAAAATCACGTGATGCGGATCGGTTGCTTGCCCAGGATGAATTTGTCTTTGAAGCAGAGCTTGAACAACGGTTTGGCCATAAACTAGGGTCAATCTCGATTGCAAGCAAAGTTCAGGCATTTCCACTCGGGCTGACGCTTGCGCGTGAATTTATTAAGCCTCGATTTGCGCTTGCTGGGGATGCCGGTCACGGCATTCATCCAATCGCGGGCCAGGGGCTTAATCTTGGGTTTAAGGATGCAGCAGCGCTTGCAGAGACCATTGTAGAAGCTGATCGCCTTGGCCAGGATATTGGCGCTCTGGATGTGCTGGAACGCTACCAGATGTGGCGTCGGTTCGACACCGTACAAATGGGTGTTGTGACAGACATACTCAACCGTCTGTTTTCCAATAACAGCGATGTACTGCGTGGTATTCGCGATCTTGGTCTGGGCGTGGTTGACCGGATGAGCGGTTTGAAACGCTTCTTCATCGGTCAAGCAGCAGGCGAGAACTCTGCCGCGCCACGTCTGTTACGCGGCGAGCCAATTTAAACAGGCCGTATTATTCCGAACCCAGTTCCCTTGCCTCTGAAGCAATCATAACCGGGATACCATCCCGGATGGGATAAGCAAGCTTGGCTGTTTTTGAAATGAGTTCCTGATTTTCCCTGTCATAGTCCAGACGGGTTTTTGCAAGCGGACACACCAGAAGTTCTAACAAAGAAGGATCTGGTTCTAAGGAACTGGTCATTGAAGTTCACCGATTGTCAAAATACTATTGTATCTGATTATCATCATACCCTTGGCGGGCAAGATGGATCTCGGAAAGTGCAACCAGTGTTTCGGCGCGTGTTTGTAAATCCGGTGCTTCCAGCAGTGCCTGTTTCTCAATTGGATCGTAGGGGCACATCATGCAAAGAGCGGTGACAAGGGTTGGACTGTCAGTCTTGTTGATCGAGTCCCAATCCGCGTTCATCTGATTGGCATCAAGATAGTTGCGGAATGCTCTTAGTAAATCTTCGCGATTAATGTTTATTCCTTCATCATCGTTTTCCAGATCATCCTCAAAAGCTTCAATACGACATTGGCGATAATCTGTATTAACCGATAACTCCTCAACCTGATTAAATCGACTAACGCCGCATAATGTTATCAAATAGCGGCCATCGCCGGTTTCCTGAAAAGCTGTTATCCGGCCAAGACAGCCAACGCCACTCAGCTTTTCTGTTGCAGACCCGTTTTCATCCTGTGTAAGGCAGGGCTGAATCATTCCGATTAGTTTGTCGCTAGCCATTGCATCATCAATCATCGCCAAATAACGTGGCTCAAAGATATTAAGCGGCATATGACCGCCAGGCAGCAAAAGACATCCCTTCAAAGGAAATACCGGAACCCGATCCGGCAGGTCGTGCAAATTCATATACTCTTTATTGCCAGCCTTGATCAATTTTCTATTCCTTCATGCTCTTCTAAAAATTGGAACACTAAAAAAAAATCTCAATAGGACGCGACGATTCTTGTTCGAACTATATGTATTGGCTCACGAAAACAGTAGAGACGAAAGCCTGCGACGCGCGCTTACTGTTGCTTCATCTGTCATTCCCCAGGCTTCAAAGAACTGTAAAAGTTGCGTTTTTGCTGCATCCTCGTTCCAGCCGGGCTGTTGTTTGATGATTTCCAGCAAGTTATCTGCTGCTTCTTCACGTTTTCCGGAAGCGTTTAGAGCCAGGGCGAGTTCAAGCCGTTTGTCATAATTTTTTGGGTTTTTATCGACTTCGGCTAATAGTTCTGAATATCCAGCGAGATCGCTTGCCTGTTCTGCCAGATCAATAGCAGAGCGCAAGGACGTGATTTCAACGCTTTCAAGAGCGTCATCATCCAATTGTAGCATTACGCCTTTTGCACCGTCGATATTGTCTTCCTTCAGGTAAAGCTGTCCGACGGCGGCAATTGCCTTGAGGTTTTTGGGTTCGATGGAAAGAATATGACCGTAAATATTACCTGCCTCGCCGATTGCTCCTTCATTCATCAGTTGCTCAGCTTGCTCTAGCATCGCATCAATTTGCTGGTCTTGAGAGTCCGGTCCGGCGACTTTTCCGATAAATTCGCGAATTTCACCTTCCGTCTTTGCACCCATGAATGCATCCGCCGGGCGCCCATCGATAAATGCTACAACTGCGGGAATTGATTGAATTCCCATCTGCCCGGCCACCTCGGGATGTTTGTCGATGTCCATTTTCACCAGTTTGACTTTGCCCCGCGTTGCGGCAACTGCTGCTTCAAGCGCAGGTGCCAACTGTTTGCAGGGCTCACACCAAGGTGCCCAGAAATCAACCAGGACCGGAATTTGAGAAGAAGTTTCTATGACTTCTTTCATGAACTCCTGTGTAGAGATATCTTTCACACCACCCACTTGTGAGGTTTCGCCCCCTCCTCCAAAAGATACATTCACGCTCTGGCTTGCAGGAGCTTGAGCATCTCCGCCGATTATAAAGTCATCATTACTCATCAATCATTTCCTCATTCGAGACTTTGATGATTTCAGGTGCATGATTGATATGCTCCAAAAATCGCAAAAGGTCCGGTTTAGAGATGGTGGTTGTCATCTCATTCGTCAACGGATGACAGTTTATCAGATCATAACGCAATAAGGGTTCATCGATAATAACCTTGACCTTGTTTTCAGTGTCGTTGACTGGTGAAAACGCGGTTACAGAACCGGGCGCGACGCCTAAAAGCGCCATCAATGCTTCTGGCTTTCCAAAGGAAACCCGCCCGCTGGCGCCAATCAGACCGTGAACCTGATTTAATTTGATCTGGGCAATTCCTTCAGCAACTATAAGGAAGAAGTTTCCTTTTTTGTCTTTCAAGAACAGATTTTTGGTGTGTCCGCCGGGAATTTCCTGGTTGATTTTAGTAGATTCTTCCACGGTAAACACGGCTTCATGTTCGTAGGTCTTGTATTCTATTTCGAGTTCATTCAGAAGTTCGAATAAGTCATTAGGCGATAGAGGCATTATTTTTCTCAAAAATCAGTCATTTAGGATGCATGAAATAGCATTGTAGCTTGTAGTAGCGCTATCAAACTCGATTGCAAAATGGAAAATATACATTTCGATTAAGGTTAAGTGCTGTTTGTTGGTTTTGGGTCAAATTTTGCAGTTGATTTTAAACCAAGCTTGCGCCATACAACGGCTTCGGAGCGTTTCGCTTGATGCGGGCGTAGCTCAGGGGTAGAGCACAACCTTGCCAAGGTTGGGGTCGTGAGTTCGAATCTCATCGCCCGCTCCATTTTCTCTTCTCATACATTCTCATAAGTCAGCTAAAACCCTTATAAAAAAGGGTTTTGTCGTTAAGTGGGAATATGGCACTCACAGACGCTCAAATTCGTGGCTTCAAACCGGAAGAGTTTTACACCTAAAATTGTGCCATTAATGGCTTAATTTTGGAGATTGAAACGACGCAAACTGAATATATACGGGTTATAAGGGCGGTGATTGCGATTAATGCCGGTTCCTGTTAAGCGGAAGCCATGATGAAATCGATCCTGCTAATCAATGGTCCAAATCTAAATCTCCTAGGCATGCGCGAACCGGAAACCTATGGTTCGCAAACCCTTGAAGACGTAGAAAAACTGTGTGTTGATCATGCGCGCAGTAAGGGTATTGAACTAGTGGCATTTCAATCAAACTATGAAGGCGCAATTGTCGAGGCGGTTCAAAACTCAAAGGGTGTCCATACGCATCTGATCATGAATCCCGGCGCCTACTCACACACCTCAATAGCTATCCGGGACGCTATAACAGGTGTTGATGCAAAGGTTTATGAAGTCCACATCTCGAACATTCATGAGCGCGAAGCATTCAGGCATTTTTCCTATATTACCGAAGTGGCCCAAAAGGATTTTGTTGGGATGGGCATCAATGGCTATATCGCTGCCATTGATGCAATTGCCGAGGGATAAACCCATGCGCGATTATGATTTTGTTTCCAAAACCATTGCAGCACTTTGTGAGGGCGAAACTGATGTGATCACAAAGATGGCGACTATCTCCTGTGAATTATTCCATTCGATGGACGGTTTTGATTGGGTAGGCTTTTATCGATTGACTGAGCCGAAACTCCTAAAAATTGGACCATATCAGGGTGGTCATGGCTGTTTGGTTATCCATTTTGACAATGGAGTTTGCGGGGCATGTGCTCGGACAGAGGAAATTCAGATTGTAGACGATGTAGAAGCCTTTCCCGGCCATATTGCCTGCTCTGCAACTACTCAGTCTGAAATAGTGTTGCCGGTATTCCAATCTGGCAAACTGATCGGGGTTCTGGATGTGGATTCAAACTCGCCAGCAAGTTTTGACTCCCAAGATGCCCAAGCACTGGCTAAAATTCTTGATGAAAATTTTTAGCACCGTTACGCTTACAGCCTGAGAACGACACAGAAAATGTCGTCCTTGCGCGCTTTTATGGCATTAATCGGTTGTAGGAAGCCTGAAAACTATCGAGCATTGCTTGGGAGGAGAAGTTCTTATGCCATTACAAGCCAATAAAGATGTATTCATTACCTGTGCAGTCACCGGTTCGGGGTCTACTCAGGATAGAAGCCCGGAAGTGCCTCGTTCTCCGGAGCAGATTGCAAAATCTGCGATTGAAGCTGCAAAGGCCGGTGCTGCGGTAGTGCATTGCCATGTTCGTGATCCCGAAACCGGTAAGCCATCGCGCAAGCTTGAATATTACCGTGAAGTAACCGACCGAATTCGCGATGCTGATGTTGATGTAGTGCTGAATCTAACTGCAGGCATGGGTGGAGATATGGTTTTTGGTTCAGCGGAACAGCCCCTACCGGTTAATCCGGACGCAACTGACATGATTGGTGCGACAGAGCGCATGGCTCACATTCGTGAATGTCTGCCAGAAGTCTGCACTTTGGATTGCGGAACGATGAATTTTGCTGAGGCGGATTACGTCATGACCAATACGCCCGGCATGTTGCGTACCATGGGTAAAATGATGACTGACCTTGGTGTTAAACCAGAAATTGAAGCGTTTGATACGGGCCATCTCTGGTTTGCAAAACAGTTGGTTGAAGAGGAGATTTTGGCTTCTCCTGCACTGGTTCAGCTTTGCATGGGTGTCCCGTGGGGTGCCCCGGATGATCTCAACACCTTCATGGCGATGGTCAATAATGTACCTGCTGACTGGCACTGGTCCGCATTCTCGCTTGGTCGCAGTCAGATGCCGTATGTGGCAGCTGCAGTCTTAGCCGGTGGTAATGTGCGGGTTGGGCTGGAGGACAATCTATGGCTTGGAAAGGGACAGTTTGCGACCAATGCGCAGCTGGTTGAACGGGCAGTGACCATTATTGAAAATCTGGGTTCAAACATAATTGGACCACAGCAAGTACGGGAAAGACTAGGTCTTACCAAGCGCGCACCGGGGTCCTGACGGCAGGCGTATTAGAAGTTTCCTCTAATCCATGTCATATTTCAAAATGAGGTATGATTGGGATTAGAGAGAATGTTTCTGCGAATTCAAAAACTGTTTGAACCGCAAAAGGGCTGGGCTTTTGAAACCGCCATACAATTCAAACGCCAACGTGAAATTCAGGCGCTTTGGATTGGTATTATTGCTTTTTGCATGCCAGCACTGCTTTTTTATGCCAACCGTACTGCGCCGTGTTTCAGAGATACCATTAGTCACGTCTATTATACCCCGATCTGGGGTGATGTTTTTGTAGCGCTTACTGCTTTTGTTGGCCTGTTTTTGCTCTTTTACCGGGGGCAAAGTCGTGCTGAGCGATGGCTGGCAATATTGGCAGGTGTCAGCGCTGTTGTTGTTGCGATTGTACCAACAACTGGATCGGGATGTGAAATTACCTATGCACCGTCGCGGATTTTTTTGTTCGAAGATGCTGACACAACCCTGTCTAGAGCTTTCACTCCAGGAGAAAATTTTGATCTGTTTCACGGTATTGCAGCTGGTGTACTGTTTTTCATTCTGACTATTTTTAGTATGTTCGTTTTTACAGCAACGGACAAAACCAATCCGTATCAGCTTCAAGTCGACAATCGGAATAAGATAATCCGCAATCTTGTTTACAGAGTGAGCGCCGTGATTATGTTCATTGTCCTGGTTTTACTGTCCATGAACAAGGTTTTTAGTTTTACTGATTGTGATATTTTTAATACGGAACTGGGAATTGGCCAGAATGAGTTAACATGCAAGGAAGGCAAGCCATTCAATTGGCCGGACTGGGATAAGTATAACCTGACATTTTATTTTGAATGGGCAGCTCTTGCAGCGTTTGGTATTGCCTGGTTTGTCAAAGGCCGGGGTGGTGGTTTTCTTCTGCTTGATGAGACACCAAATCAGATCATTTCCAAGCCCTGGTGGATGAACAAAGGGGACGTCAATACCCGTAAATGAACCCTTTTAAGGGCTTGGAAAAACTTAGCTTAATGTAATTGCTATTGGAAACTGCCAGTTACCACTCACGGATATCAACGAAATGCCCAGCAATAGCTGCAGCGCCTGCCATAGCCGGTGACACCAAGTGTGTGCGCCCCTTAAAACCCTGACGGCCTTCAAAGTTGCGGTTCGACGTAGATGCGCACCGTTCTTCCGGTTTTAAGCGGTCATCATTCATGGCAAGGCACATGGAACAACCAGGCTCGCGCCAATCAAAACCCGCTTCCACGAATATCTTATCCAGGCCTTCTGCTTCTGCTTGTTCTTTAACAAGGCCGGAACCAGGCACAATCATTGCGTCGACATGATCGGATACTTTTTTGCCTTCCACAACAGAAGCAACGGCACGTAAGTCCTCAATCCGGCCATTTGTACAAGAGCCAATGAACACACGGTCGAGCGTGATATTGGTAATTTGAGTGCCAGCGGTAAGCCCCATGTAATCAAGGGCACGTTGTTTTGAGGCGCGCTTGGTTTCGTCTTCGATCTCCGCTGGATCTGGCACGGAGCCGGTGACTGCAACCACGTCCTCTGGGGATGAGCCCCAGGAAACAATTGGTGGCAGGTTGGCGGCATCCAGTTCTACGATCGTGTCGAAATGCGCGTTATCATCAGAATAAAGCGTTTTCCAATAATCCATTGCCATTTCAAACGCAGCACCCTTTGGTGCCTTTGGTTTACCCTTTATGTATTCAAATGTTTTTTCATCCGGCGCAATCAATCCCGCCCGCGCACCGCCTTCGATGGTCATGTTACAGACAGTCATACGACCCTCCATAGAAAGATTACGAATGGCTTCGCCAGCAAATTCGATAACGTGACCTGTGCCACCTGCGGTACCGATCTCGCCGATGATTGCTAGGATGATGTCCTTGGCTGTCACACCTTCCGGTGCCGTGCCGTTCACCTGCACCAGCATGTTTTTAGCCTTGCGCTGGATCAGCGTTTGCGTTGCCAGCACATGCTCCACTTCTGAGGTACCAATACCGTGGGCAAGGGCGCCAAAAGCACCATGGGTGGACGTGTGGCTATCGCCACAAACGATTGTCATGCCGGGAAGGGTAAAGCCTTGTTCTGGGCCAATAATGTGAACAATGCCCTGGCGTTTATCGTGCTCTGAATAATATTCAATTCCGAAATCGGCAGCGTTTTTGGCTAATGCTTCAACCTGAATACGGCTTTCCTCATTGGCGATGCCTTTTACGCGATCTGCTGAAGTGGGTACGTTATGATCAACAACCGCGAGCGTTTTTTCTGGCTGTCGAACCTTGCGGCCGGCAATACGTAGTCCTTCAAAGGCTTGCGGGCTTGTCACCTCATGAACAAGATGGCGATCGATATAAAGGAGGGAAGTGCCATCTGCCTCGGTGGAAACCAGATGATCATCCCAGATTTTGTCGTAAAGTGTCTTGGCCATGTGCCTGTCTCGTTCAGCATTGTGTCTGATAGGAAATTATCTTGAAACGGTGTAAAACCCTTACGGGTGTCTCGTCAAGCGCGGGTACCCTTGAAACATAAGCTATAATTGCTTTGAGGTTACATCATGACCACAAACAGTAGGGATCATTTCAGATTGTCGGCTTTTTATCGTCGCTCTAATATAGGCCTTCACCTTCCGGCATTGAAGGTTAGAAGCGAAGGTAGGCTCAATTTGCTGGGTGTAAAAGTAAGCCAGTGGCCGGGCGTGGCCGCACCCTAGCTCCCGGCGTTTGAAAGTGCCTTTCCCAAAACCGTGTCACGCTCATAGACATCACGACGGAAATGCACTGAACCATCCTTGTTCACCCAGGATGTCAGATAGGCAATATGTACTGGGATGGTTTTTTCCAGCTTGACGACGGTGCGTTTTTTGGAAGCGACTACCCCATTGATCCTAGCGCGATCCCACCCCTGAGCGCCAAGAAGAACTTCTGCCATTTTCAATGGATCCTGCAGGCGCAGGCAGCCATGAGAGAAAAAGCGTGAGGATTTGTCAAAATTACTCTTGGACGGTGTATCATGCAGATAAACATTGAACGTATTAGGGAACATGAACTTGATGCGGCCCAGCGCATTACCCTCACCGGGTCTTTGTCGCAGGCGAAATGGGAAGTTACCTTTTGAATAATTTCCCCAGGAAACTGCTGTAGGAGATATAACGTTGCCATTGCTTAAAACTTCGTAGTTTTGGGAGGCAAGCTTGCCCGGGTTTTGTTTTAGCTTTGGCAGTAATTCATTTGTCGCGATGGATTTTGGCACATTCCAATAGGGGTTAATTTCAATGTATTCCATCTCATCAGTAAAAACCGGCGTACGGTGATAAGGTAAACCTACCTGGATGAGTTCGGCATGGAGTGTCTTTTCGTTTTTTACAACCTTGACCACCTGGTCGGCAAGATTGGCGAAAATATAGTAACTGCCATAGTCATCCTGCATCCAGCGGCGGCGCTCGAGGTTATACTCCATCATCGCGATGCGGTCTTCAACCAACACGTTGAGCTGTTTGAGCGTGTTGCCACCGATAACACCATCAACGTCCAGGCCATGTCGCCACTGGAAATATTTTACCGCTTTTACAAGTAACTCATCATAAAGCGTGGATTGAATATCCAGGGCGCCCTTATAATCACCGGAAACGGCCAAACGTTTTCGCAAGCCGGGAACGCGGTCATCTTCCATGCCTGGTTTTAGAACTTCGCCTTCCTCAATTCTATCCCAACCACCATTTGCGGCAATTCCCCGGTACTGCGAAAGGGCAGAACGCAAGCGCTGATAGCGCGGTGTATGGGGCGCCAAAAGTCTAGAATAAGCGATAATATTACTGGTTGATTTTCCTTGATTGAGAATGGTTTCAACTGAAAGTGCAGCGGGATAGATAACGTTTTCCCTAGTCACTGATGAGGGGTCAACGCGCCCAACATTGAGGTGCTGTGCGTAGGCGACAAATGCGTTTGACAGATGTACATCAAAATCAGCCTGTGTTGCCGGATCATAGATATTTACTTTCTGAAATAATGCCTCGACATCATAATCTGCGGGATTAAGGCCATCTTCCGGTGCGCGGCGCAGCAGTTGAATAAGCTGACGCGCTTTTTGCGTTGGCTTGTTATCAGAAAGCCAAACCGGTTTATATTCATTAGCTTTATAATAGGCGTTGATTTCCCCAAGTCGTTTCTTTTGCGTTTTACCACCGGGAAGTTTAGCACGGCGATCTAGTTCAACAGCAATTGATTGGTTGATGGTCGCAAGGGCAACTGATGGCTCTGATTCACTTGCCTGCAAAGGGGATATAAACAGCAATAGACAAACAAATACCCGGCATAGAATTCGAACTGAATTGTTACTCATTTTCTGTCTCCCGGAATCTGATGGAAATTATATTTATCAGAAATCGCCGACTTGCGAAACTGACAACAGAATCACTCCTACGTGCTCTTGAAAAAGCATCGTAAAGTCTCAATATCCTTAAAAGTAAAGGTTTTTGATGGAAACGCTTCTTTCCCCGGTTATTCTTTTTTTCGTTCTGGGGTTTCTCGCCGCCTTTGCCCGTTCTGATCTCTCGATTCCTGAGGCTATCTCAAAAGGCATATCGCTTTATCTTATGGCCGCGATTGGCTTAAAGGGTGGCATTCTAGTTGCCGAAAGCGGCTTTTCCCAAGGTCTCGTATCAGCGGCACTCGCTGGTATTTTGTTAAGTATCATCATTCCGTTTATGGCGTTTTTCGTATTGAAAAGTTTCGGACGGCTGGATGTAACCAATGCTGCAGCCGTTGCAGCGCATTATGGCTCGGTAAGTGTCGTTACATATGTCACCGGGGTTGAGATTCTCACAGGCAATGGCTTGCCACCGGAAGGGTACATGGTTGCTGTTCTGGCGTTGATGGAAACGCCAGCAATTATCGTCGGGCTTTACCTTGCCAGTTCCTATTCCGGTAAACAACAAAACTCAGCAGTTGGAAGCCGTGGAGAATTGTTGCGCGAAACCTTGCTTAACGGTTCTGTGGTGCTGCTAACCGGCAGTTTCATTATAGGGATGATTATCGGCAAGGATGGGTTTGCTTCGATTGCGCCAGTGTTTGAATCTGCCTTTCGGGGTATTCTTTGTCTCTTTCTGCTCGATATGGGATTAATCGCAGCACGACGTTTGCAACAGGCACGCAGTTTGACCCCGAGGCTGGTGTTTCTTGCCATCCTGTTTCCAATTATAAACGGATTTATCGGCGTTTTAATCGGCACTCTGGTAGGGCTTGATGTTGGCTCGACGACAGCGCTTGCGATCCTTGCAGCCAGTGCATCTTACATTGCGGTCCCTGCAGCCATGCGGTTGGCCTTGCCAAAGGCGGATTCCGGTCTTTACCTTGCCATGTCGCTTGCGATTACCTTCCCGTTTAATGTGCTCTTTGGTATCAATATTTACACGCAACTGGCATCTTGGATGATTGGGACATGAACAAAACCTCAACTGCTTGTCGTATTGAAGTTCTGGTAGACCTGCCGCTGCTGCGCAGGATCAAAGAAATTTCAACGGAGGTTGGGAACCCGGGTTATACCGTTTTGCCCACCCTCGAGGGAGCCGGTCATTCCGGTATTTGGTTTGACGAACGGGTATCGGGTGGTGCTGGTAGCCGGGTTATTTTTCTGACAATCACATCTGATGAGAAAGCGGATCAATTTGTTACGGCACTTGAACCGCTATTGGAGTCGCATGGGCTAATTGTTACCCGTTCAACGGTGGATGTGATCCGTTCTGAGCGGTTTCAGTAGGGCGTCTAAGCGAGACATGCATTAGGCAATAAAAAACGGCCCCGAGGGACCGTTTAAAAATTCAAAACCGAAATAGGCAGCAAACTTATTCGCTTTTTGCTTCTTCTGAACTTTCAGCAGCAGCTGCTGCCTCAGCATTAGCTGCGTCCTCTGCAGCTTTTTCAGCGGCAAGCGCTTCAGCAGCAGCGATTTTTTCAGCCTCAATACGTGCCTTTTCTTCCGCAATGGCCTGACGCTCAGTATCGTTCAAAAGCTTTGCGCGTGTGCCGGTGTTTTCCGTAATACGGGCGGATTTACCACGACGGTCACGTAAGTAATACAATTTGGCACGGCGTACACGACCACGTCGTACTACCTCGATGCCCTCAACAAGTGGTGAGTAAAGCGGGAAACTACGTTCAACGCCTTCACCGTAAGAGATTTTGCGAACTGTAAAGTTTGCTTTCAATCCACCACCCATGCGGGCGATACAAACGCCTTCATAAGCCTGAACCCGCGTGCGGTTTCCTTCTGTCACGCGCACCATAACGCGGACAGTATCACCTGGTTCAAATTCGGGTAATTTACGATTTTCGGAAAGGCGAGTGACTTCCTCAGCCTCTAGCTGCTCAATAATATTCATGCGTAAAACCTTTTCTGCTGCCAGGCCAGGGACAAACATTTAACCCAATCGGGAGTTGCCTTTGCCGGACATGTTCGTTTTTGTCAAAATGCCAGAGCGGCCCCGAGAAAATCTGTACTTATCGGCTATCCGAATAGATTTTCCCGACTGATCAGATGATCGCGCCGTTACGCAGTTTCCGGTTTTGCGGAAATTTCGTCGGTGTATAGGGTAATATGTTTGTTTTGTCGAGAGGCAATGCCTCAAGAATTATGCATTCAATCAAGGATATTTTTTACTTGATTTAGCAACGCCAAGATTCTTGTTTCCCTTTCCTATAGCGGTTGCTGTCCATTCATAGGTATGGCGCCCACTTGGTGGGCAAGGGCTTTTATATTTGAATGCCCCCGGAGAAATCGTTTTTTGGCCTGAAAATTTTACGGTTCCACCGCCATGGCGATAAGAAGGGACGTTTCTATCAACCATCTTGAACTTTATCTTTGTAGTTCCTTCTGGGACACCGGAAAGCTTGAATTGTGGGTTGGAAACGCGATTAGGTTTTCCGCTCGTACATTTTGGAATACTGCCCCAAGCAAAAGAGAGTGAAAATGCATTTGCACTTGTCACTCCTAGTGGGAAAAATAGTAAAGATATTAAAAGCGGCAAATATAAATTTCGTAGAATCATAAGCTTCTCCTGAATTTTTCTCACATATTGCTTTCAAGGCGTATCTTTTGGGGGATCAGAATTTTCTAGTTTCAGCAAATCTTGCCGTCTTTCTCGGGTCAGGTTCTCCGCCTGCTCTTTTTGCCATTCCAGGATTTTTTTGTGATTGCCGCTGGTCAGTACTTCCGGGATTGTATGTCCCTCCCACTTCTGCGGGCGGGTGAAATGAGGATGCTCCAGAAGCCCAGATTCAAAGCTTTCATTATCACCACTGGTCTGATTACCCATCACACCCGGCAACAGGCGAACGATCGCATCCAGCAGCACTAAAGCCGCTGGTTCCCCGCCTGAGAGGATGTAATCGCCGATTGAAACCTCTTCGAGATTGCGCGCATCAATAACGCGCTGATCGACGCCCTCAAACCGTCCGCATATAATGACCGCGCCAGGTCCAAGTGCCAGTTCACGAACCCGTTTCTGTGATAGGGGTTTACCGCGAGGGGACATCAGCAGCCGCGGTCGATCATCCTGGCCTGTGCTGTCAATTGCATCGGCCATAACGTCAGCGCGCAATACCATGCCAGCTCCACCGCCGGCAGGTGTATCATCCACACGCTTGTGTTTACCATCACCAAAATCGCGTAGCGCAATTGTCTCCAGCGACCAGTTACCTGCCTCCAGCGCGTTGCCCGCCAGTGAATGTCCAAGCGATCCGGGAAACATGTCTGGATAAAGCGTTATGACGGAAGCTCGGAAGATCACTTCGGTTTTCCTTTCGCTAAGCCATCCGGCTCACTGACTTCTGTCGGTGGAATAACCAAAACCTGTCCAGCTTCAAAATCAATTTTGGGTACGGCTTCCTGCGTGAATGGCAAATAAAAAGTCGGCCCGGTTTTTGGTCTAATTTCAAGCATGTCATCCGCACCGAAATTCGGAACATCTTTTATCGTGCCGATTACCTCGCCATTTTCCAGCTGGGCTTCCATGCCGATCAGATCGGAGACGTAAAACTCATCTTCCTCCGTCGGCGGTAGTTTAGCGCGATCTACATAGAGTTCCAGACCCCTAATGTTTTCCGCTTCTTCTCGCGTGTTGGTGCCCTCAAACTTTACAACCAGCATATTCTTTTGTAGCCGCATGCGTTTTATTTTGAACTTGCGTCCATCTGTGGTTTCCAGCTTGCCATATTGATCCAGCATCGCCGGATCACCGAAAGGCTTTACGCGCACCTCTCCCTTGATACCGTGTGCGGCACCAATTTCAGCAAGTAGGATATGTTTTTCTGTCATTGAAACTCACAAAAACGGGCAGCAAAGCTGCCCGTCATTATAACCGGTATCGAGATTAAGTGAAAAATCACTCAGCAGCTGTTTCTTCAGTTGCTGGCGCTTCTTCTGCTGGTGCTTCAGCTTGAGCTGCGGCAGCTTCTTCAGCAGCAGCTTTTGCTTCTTCTTCCTTGGCTTTTTTCTCGTCGATACGTTCCTGTGCTTTTTTGCCAGGAAGCGCTTTTTTCGGATTGTTGCGTGCTTCGCGCTTCAGGATGCCGGCTTCGTCAAGAAAGCGAAGAACACGGTCCGTTGGCTTGGCGCCATGGCCTAGCCAGTGCTGAACACGGTCCATATCCATGACAATGCGTTGGTCGCTGTCTTTTGGCAGAAGTGGATTAAAAGTGCCGATCTTTTCAATGAAGCGGCCATCACGCGGTGCGCGTACGTCTGCCACGACGATTGAATAGAACGGGCGTTTCTTAGAGCCGCCACGGGCCAGTCTTAGTTTAAGTGCCATTATATTGTTTCCTTATTCTAATCAGTGAAATTTGCTATGTGTGTCGAAAGATCAATCGTGCTTCACCACGCAGACTGCCTTTAGATTCCAGATTTGCCCCAAGCCGCTTTGCAACAGCGATTGAGGCTTCGTTTTCAGGATGGATAAAACTCATTAAAGGTTGCCATTTGAGAACTTCTCTTGCCCAGACTTTCACTGCCTCGGCAGCCTCGGTAGCAAATCCCTTGCCTTCAAAGCCATCAAATAGACCCCACATCAGTTCCGGTTCGCTAATATCTGGTGGATACCAAATGCCGGCATAGCCTGCAGGTTGTGGTGAACCTATTTCAGATACGGCAAAGCAGCCATAATCATTTAGAGCCCATTCACCGACCATGGCGGTAAATGCATGCCACGCGTCTGGCAACGAACTGCCCCCGGAAACGGAATACCTGGTACGTTTAGCATCGGCACAAAAAGCAGCATAG
The DNA here is from genome assembly GCA_039814425.1 of Pseudomonadota bacterium. Classification (GTDB taxonomy): domain Bacteria; phylum Pseudomonadota; class Alphaproteobacteria; order Rhizobiales; family Rhizobiaceae; genus JAALLB01. The sequence goes on along the minus strand of JBCCBE010000019.1, from coordinate 15,370 downwards.
GCGGGAAAATCGTCAACTTCCCAGCCTCGCAGTTCTAATCGTTCTGTTTGTAAAACCGGCACCATTACGCTTACTTCCGTGCCTGTTTATGATGCTGAATAACTTCCGAGATAATGAAATTCAGAAGCTTCTCGGCAAAATCGGGATCAAGGTTCGACGCTTCCGCCAGTTCACGCAGACGTTTTGCCTGGCGCTGTTCGCGTTTGGGATCGGACGGTGGAAAGTCATGCGCGGCTTTAAGTTCACCGACTGCTTTGGTAACGCGAAACCGTTCGGCCATGATGTGAATGAGAGCCGCATCCAGATTGTCAATTGAACCGCGATATTGATTGAGCTTTTCTTGCGGTGCCATCTCTTGCAATGTCATCGTTTCTTGCCCCCGAAAGCCCCGCCGCCGCCAGGTACCTTGATGCCCATTTCCTTGGCCATCTGCTGAATTTCCTGAGGGCTCATTTTGGAAAGGTCCGGCATAGCGCCACCACCGGGCATGCCGCCCATGCCACCGCCTGGAAGTCCGGGCATCCCGCCGCCGCCAAGCATTTTTCCCATGCCGCCCATCGCTGCACCGCCAAGACCACCCATCGCGCCGCCCAGACCGCCCATAAGGCCTTTCTTGCCACCCATTTTGCCCATCTTCTTCATCATGTCGCCCATCTGGCGATGCATTTTGAGAAGCTGATTTACTTCTTGCACGGAAGAACCGGAACCAGCAGCAACACGTTTCTTGCGGCTTGCGTTTAACAGTCTTGGGACTTTGCGTTCCTTGCGGGTCATGGATGAGATAATCGCCTGTTGGCGTTTGAAGATCGAATCATCCATACCGGATTCTTCAATCTGCTTTTTCATCTTTCCGATACCCGGCAACATGCCCATGATGCCGCCCATCCCACCAAGTTTCTGCATCTGATCCAGCTGATCGGAAAGGTCGTTTAAGTCAAACTCGCCTTTCTGCATCCGCTTGGCCATTGCCTCAGCTTTTTCCTGGTCAATGGTTTCTGCAGCCTTTTCAACCAGCGAAACCACATCGCCCATGCCAAGAATACGGTCAGCAATACGGTCTGGATGAAAATCTTCCAGCTCGTCGATTTTTTCGCCAGTACCAATCAGCTTGATCGGCTTGCCGGTTACTGCACGCATGGAAAGGGCAGCGCCGCCGCGTCCATCACCATCAATCCGGGTAAGCACGATGCCAGTAATGCCGACGCGATCGTCAAAGCTTTTTGCAAGATTAACCGCATCTTGGCCGGTAAGAGAATCTACAACCAAAAGGATTTCATGTGGAAGTCCGGCAGATTTAATGTCCGCCATTTCCACCATCAACGGTTCGTCAATATGGGTACGGCCTGCGGTATCTAGGATTACGACATCGCAGCCGGAAAGTTTTGCTGCTTGTTGCGCACGTGCTGCGATCTCAACCGGGGTCTGGCCTTCGATGATCGGTAGTGTATCAACGCTGATCTGCTCGCCCAATTGTCGCAACTGTTCCTGGGCAGCCGGACGCTTAACGTCAAGCGAAGCCATCAAGACTTTTTTCTTCTGCTTTTCGGTCAGCCGTTTGGCGACTTTGGCTGTTGTGGTTGTTTTACCAGAACCCTGCAATCCGACCATCATCAGGGTAACAGGTGGTGCAGCGGCAAGGGAGATTGGTTCTGCATCTGAACCAAGCATTTCGACCAGTTCATCATGAACGATCTTGACTACCATCTGGCCCGGCGTGACAGATTTTACAACTTCCGCACCAATTGCCTTTTCGCGGATTTTATCGGTAAAGTCGCGAACCACATCCAGTGCTACGTCCGCCTCTATCAATGCACGGCGAATTTCGCGCAGAGCAGCTGAGACGTCTTTTTCCGATAGCGCACCGCGGCGGGTAAGTCCGTCAAAAATACCGCTGAGGCGATCCGATAGTGATTCAAACATACGTTTTTCCCTTTTGCCCGTGCCAGACCAATATGTGCATTACCAATATAAGCATCGGGCTTCTCAATCGAAAGACCAAAGCAAAATAGCACCTGAGGGCGCATCGCGCTGTCAGGTGTTTGCCGCTGGGATCACTTTATACCTTTTCGGGTCCCTTATGGCGTTTCAGCTCTGGTCTCTAAATTGAGATGAACCGCATAAACAGCGAATCCGTAATTTTGTCAAGCATTGAGCAAACTCATCTGGCAGTTGGCCACGTGAGAACTTGCCGGTTGAAATCATCAGTTGTTTTGGCCTACAAGGTGCGTGGGCCACCTCTCCCCACCGAGAGGCAATCTAGCTGGAAGGTTAGCTACATGACTAATGATACTATGCCGGACAAACGTCCGGCCGATCCGCGTTTTTCATCCGGACCCTGCGCAAAGCGGCCTGGATGGTCTCTTGAAAATCTTGAACATGCACCGCTTGGCCGCTCCCACAGGGCAAGTGTCGGTAAAGATCGCTTAAAACGGGCAATTGATCTTACCCGCGAAGTTTTGCATGTCCCGGACGATTATCGAATCGGTATTGTACCTGCATCTGATACGGGTGCGGTGGAAATGGCGATGTGGAACCTGCTTGGAGCGCGTGGCGTTGATCTCCTTGCCTGGGAAAGTTTTGGTTCCGGCTGGGTTACAGATGTGCTGAAGCAACTCAAACTTGATGATGCTCGTGAGATCAAGGCAGAATATGGCGATCTCCCCGATCTTTCCAAAGTCGATTTCGACCGCGATGTTGTTTTCACATGGAATGGAACAACTTCCGGTGTGCGGGTGCCTGACGGCAGGTTTATTCCCTCCGACCGGCAGGGGTTGACGATCTGTGATGCTACCTCGGCAGCATTTGCGCAAAATCTTGCATTCGATAAACTCGATGTGGTGACGTTTTCCTGGCAGAAAGTGATGGGTGGTGAAGCAGCTCATGGCATGCTGATCCTCTCACCACGTGCAGTTGAACGACTGGAAACCTACACGCCAGCTTGGCCGCTGCCGAAGATTTTCCGCCTCACAAAGGGTGGTAAGTTAATAGAAGGCATTTTTGACGGTGCAACGATCAACACGCCGTCGATGCTGTGTGTGGAAGATTATATTGATGCATTGCAGTGGGGTCAGTCACTGGGTGGCCTCGGCGCGTTGGTTGCGCGGGCAGATGACAATCTTTCGGTCATTGATACCTTTGTCTATGAAACTCCGTGGATTGAGTTTTTGGCAAGTGATCCTGATACCCGATCCAACACGTCTGTGTGCCTTAGAATCATAGATAAGCGGGTGATGGGGCTTGATCTAGATGCCCAATCTGCTTTTGCAAAAGGCATGGCAAAGGCTCTTGAAACAGAAGGCGTTGCTTTTGATATTGGCGGTTATCGTGATGCGCCTCCGGGCCTGCGGATCTGGGCTGGCGCTACGATTGAGGCAAGTGATCTTGAGGCCTTAATGCCATGGCTCAACTGGGCGTTTTATCGCCAGTTGGAAGCTTTCAAACTCGCTTGAGCCGCAATCAAATCAATTCAAAATACATTCTTTATTCAGGAGCCAATCTAATGGCACATTTAGACAAACCTCGTGTTCTGGTATCAGACAAATTATCCGACTCAGCTATCCGCATCTTTAAAGATCGCGGCATCGATGTGGATTTTCAGCCCGACCTTGGCAAGGACAAGGACGCTCTGTACGACGTGATTCATAAATATGATGGCCTGGCCATTCGCTCGGCAACAAAGGTCAATCAGAAATTGATCGACAGGGCAGAGAACCTGAAAGTGATCGGCCGCGCTGGCATTGGCGTAGATAATGTGGAAATCCCGGCTGCATCACGCAAAGGCATTATCGTGATGAATACGCCTTTCGGCAATTCTATCACAACAGCTGAACATGCCATTTCGCTTATGCTTGCCTGCGCGAGACAAATCCCGGCAGCGAATGCATCAACCCATGCAGGCAAATGGGAAAAATCCAAATTCATGGGGGTTGAGATCACCAACAAGGTACTGGGCTTGATTGGCTGCGGTAATATCGGTGCAATCGTCGCTGAACGTGCAATCGGTCTCAAAATGCGCGTCATAGCCTATGACCCGTTTTTGTCAGAAGATCGGGCAAAGGCACTTGGTGTTGAAAAATGCGAATTGGATGCGGTGCTTGCGCGAGCAGATTTCATAACGTTGCATGTTCCGCTGACGGACAAGACACGTAACATCATCAATGCAGAGGCAATTGCAAAGATGAAAGATGGCGTTAGGATCGTAAATTGCGCGCGTGGCGGTTTGGTGGTTGAAAATGATCTTGCCGATGCGCTTCAATCCGGCAAGGTGGCAGGTGCTGCCTTTGACGTGTTCGAAGTTGAGCCAGCAGAAAAAAGCCCGCTGTTTAATCTGCCAAACGTGGTGTGCACGCCTCATCTGGGGGCTTCCACGAGTGAGGCACAGGAAAACGTTGCTGTGCAGGTAGCTGAACAGATGTCGGATTACCTGCTATCCGGTGCGGTTTCCAATGCGATAAACATGCCATCAATTTCTGCTGAAGAGGCACCACGGCTTTTGCCGTTTATCAAGCTTGCCGGTTATCTTGGTGCGTTTGTTGGTCAGGTGACCGAAAGCCCGGTTGAAAAAGTGGAAATCATCTATGATGGGGCGATAGCCGGAATGAATACCAGCGCGTTGACAAGCTCAGCCCTTGCCGGTCTCATCCGTCCGCAGGTTGCAGATGTGAACATGGTTTCTGCACCCATTATGGTGAAAGAACGCGGCATTCAGGTTTCTGAAACCACGCAGGATAAATCCGGTGTCTATGACAGTTACATGAAACTCAATATCATCACCGCCGATCAGCAGCGTTCAGTTGCCGGTACGGTATTCTCCGACGGCAAGCCACGCTTTATCCAGATTAAAGGGATCAACATGGATGCAGATGTGGGGCGGCATATGCTCTACACAACCAATCATGATGAACCTGGTATCATTGGTACGCTGGGCGCGGAAATGGGTACACGCGGGATCAATATTGCGAACTTTCATCTAGGCCGGAACGCACCGGGGTCGGATGCAATCGCGTTGTTATACCTGGACGCTGCGGTAGAAGATGTAACCGTAGAAGCCTTGCTAGCAACTGGCAAATTTCAGCAGGTAAAACCACTGGAATTTGATATGGAGGTATAAGATCCGTTTACGAAGATAAATCAGGCGGGCTTTGATTTGCCCGTCTGCTGGGCAAGTGCAATGCCACCCAGTACCATGACCAGTCCGATAGCGTGGAAGGTCTGGAATTGCTCGCCCAAGATGAGTATCGCCAGTATTGCACCAAATATCGGCACCAGATTGATAAAAAGGCCGCCCCGATTGGAACCTATTTTTTCCAGTCCCATGACCCAGAAGAGTTGTGAGACGAGTGAAGGAAAAACCGCAGCATATAGAATGACACCAAGTCCGGTCTGATTTGGCCAGTTAATTGTGCCGTTTAATACTTCCCAAAGCGTAAAAGGGATCGAGCCGAAAAAAGCAGCTATCGCCAGCATGAAAAGAAAGCTGAACAAGTGAATATCCGGTTTGTTTCGGATCAAAACTGAATAAGCGCCATAGACCATGATCGCGAAAATCATCAAAAGATCGCCATAGTTCAATGACTGATTGCCAAGGGCGAACAGGCTGCCGCGTGTAGCAGTAATTGTGACGCCAAGCATGGTGATTACAAAGCCGATAATCTGAAAACCGGTCACACGGGTTCGAAACAAGATGAAGTTCATCGCAAATACGATGAGTGGCATCGCCGCCTGTTCAATCGCAACATTGATTGCGCTGGTATAGGTAAGTGCGAGATACATCAGATTGTTAAACACGCCGAAGCCAATTGCACCCATGATTATCAAGAACCAGAAGCGTGACCGGATTAAGGGCCAATCCCGTTTTAGATGCGGCCAGGCAAAGGGTAGTAAAATGCTACAGGCAACCACCCAGCGTAGCAGCGTCAGCAAGTGCGGAGATATATTGCCAACTGCCAATTTCCCCGCAACGGCATTGCCACTCCAGAACAACGCAGTAAGCGTTAATAGCAAATAAGGGTTCTTAAGAGCGTTTTGCATGGAAGACTTTCCACATCAAACCAAGTCAGCGGTTGATGTTTGTGTGATTTTCATTCTATGAACGGTCGCGGTCTTTCTTCGTTCAACGGTTATGAGCCTAGCGATCACCTGCTGATGAGTACAGCAATAAAACTAATTACTATTTTGGGGAATGCACATGGCGAATGTGGCGGTTATTGGTAGCCAGTGGGGCGACGAGGGAAAAGGCAAAATCGTAGACTGGCTTTCGGAGCGTGCTGATCTTGTGGTGCGTTTTCAGGGCGGGCACAATGCTGGTCATACACTGGTTATTGACGGAGTTAGTTATAAACTTAGCCTTCTTCCATCCGGGGTTGTTCGACCTGGAAAACTTGCTGTAATCGGCAATGGGGTAGTAATTGACCCACATGCGCTGATGGCTGAAATTGAACGGCTGAAAGAGCAAAATGTAACCGTGACGCCGGAAAATTTACGTATTGCTGAAAACGCGACTTTGATCCTTTCCTTACATCGTGAACTTGACGGTATCCGCGAGGACGCTGCATCCAATTCCGGTACTAAAATCGGAACCACGCGGCGCGGCATTGGTCCTGCTTACGAAGACAAGGTTGGCAGACGTGCGATCCGGGTGCTTGATCTTGCCAATTTGGAAACGCTATCTCCTAAAATTGATCGTTTGCTCACTCATCATAACGCCTTGCGTCGGGGTCTTGGACATCCAGAAGTCGAATTCAATACGATCTTTGAAGAACTCAAACAGGTAGCAGATCGCATGGTACCCTTCAGCGAGCCGGTGTGGCGACTGCTGGACATCGAAAAACGCAAGGGTTCGCGCATTTTGTTTGAAGGTGCACAAGGCACACTGTTGGATATCGATCATGGCACTTATCCGTTTGTCACCTCCTCCAACACGGTTGCAGGTCAAGCAGCAGCAGGATCTGGCATGGGCCCAGGCTCGGTTGGATATGTGCTCGGTATTACCAAAGCTTACACTACGCGCGTTGGAGAAGGGCCGTTTCCAACTGAACAGGATAACGAGGTCGGTAATTTTCTTGGAGAACGCGGACATGAATTTGGTACCGTGACCGGGCGCAAACGGCGTTGCGGATGGTTTGATGCGGTCTTGGTGCGCCAGGCTGTGGCCACCAACGGGATTACCGGAATTGCGCTTACAAAACTTGATGTTCTCGACGGTCTGGAAGAAATCAAGATCTGTGTTGGCTATAAACTGGATGGGCAAGAAATCGACTATCTTCCTGCAAGTCAGGGGCGTCAGGCGCGGGTTGAGCCAATTTATGAAACATTGGAAGGTTGGAAAGATACAACGGTTGGAGCTCGAAGTTGGGCTGATCTTCCGGCTCAGGCGGTAAAATATGTCCGGCATGTGGAAGAATTAATTGGTGCGCCGGTCGCACTTTTATCCACCAGCCCAGAGCGTGAAGATACTATATTGGTACATGATCCGTTCGAAGATTAACCATAATTCATGATTTATTGGTTCCAATTATCTAAATTTGTGTCTAATTTATATAATCAGGCGGGGTAGACTTTTTTCGTATTTGATTGAGTAGGGCGTAAGATGCGGACATGGCTGACTATTATTCGATATTAAATAAAACAATTACTGGACTGGCGCAGAATACGCCGCAAGTCCGGCAGGTGGTTTATTCCAAGGCACGAGCTGCAATTGAGAATCAGTTGCGCAAGATGAATCCTGTGCCTGAAGAAGATGTAATCGCCCGGCAACTTGGTCAGCTGGAAGATGCGATTACATCGCTTGAGGCTGAGTATACGCCGACCACAATCGTGGAAGATATAGCGCCGCCGGAGCCGCAAAGCGTTACAGAAATTCCACCGGCACCAGAAGAAGCGCCACCGGTCGTGAGCGAAGAAATCATATCAAATCCGCAGCCGGAAATTCCTACCACGGAAGAATCAGTGATTTCGACATCAGTTCCGGTAGAAGTATCAGCAGAGGTTCCAGTTGTTCCAGAACCTGCTTTGACCCTCCCTGAGCCAGAAGCTGCACCTCAGGTAATGACAGAGGTTCCAGTTGCACCGGAACCATCGAATTCGCAGATTGAGCCTGTATCAACCACCGTTTCAGATTCAATTCCTGAACCAGAAGCTGTTGCAAGCCTGGATAGTCCCATACATGCGCCTGAGGAAAAAGGCGGGATACTCAAGACACTGATTATAGTTCTGATTTTGCTATTATTGATCGGTGGTGCTGTTGCGTGGTTTGCAAAAGATACGCTTGCGCCGATTTTCCAGCCGGCTACCTCAACAAATTCGGATTCGTCAGGCGGTGATCAAAATTCCGAAGAAACTTTAGAAACAGCAGAAGACGCGCCAGCCGATGAACCGGTATCCGAGACCACGGATGAAGCAACCGGTGATGAGCAGACAGCAGAAAAAGAAGTTGAGCGGCTTGAAAGTGATCAAGAGGATGCTGGTGCAGCAACAGATGAAGAGATTGCTGCGGAACTGGAAGCGACACAGGAGCCGATTCTTCTGAGTGAAGATGGTACGCAATCACCGACACCGGTTGAAAATGAAGTAGAAGCAGTTGTTGAGCCGGTAGAGGAAAACTCTGAAACCGAAACTGCTTCACAAGATCAAGCTGTCAGTACAGATCCATCTTTAGGGGAATCTGCATTTCTGTATGAAGAGGGAAGCGGCGGTTCTAGCCCAACCCGCAGTGATGCAAGTGTCAGTTGGGAACTTGGCCAAATTCAGCCTGGTGAAGGGTTGCCAAATGAAGCGATTATAATCGGAAAGATGAGTGTTCCGGCAAATGGAATGTCGCTGGAACTCAGTATCAAACGTAACGTTGATCCTGCTTTGTCTGCCAGCCATCTGATTGAACTTAATTTTACTGTCCCTGAGGGATTTGCCGGTGGCAGTATTGAGGATATATCCCGGTTTGTTCTAAAGCCTACCGAAGATGCACGTGGTGAGCAGCTGGTTGCGGTTCCGGTAAAGGTCAGCGAAGGATTTTTCCTGATTGCTCTAGATAACCTGGATCAAGCGGTAGAAGTGAACCGGCAATTATTGGTTCAATCTCCGTGGATTGATATTCCTGTTAGCTATAACACTGGAAAACGTGCGCTGGTCACAATGAAAAAAGGCGATAAAGGCGATCAGGTGTTCAAACAGGCGTTTGAAGATTGGGCCAGCCGATAGCGCGGGCTACCGGCTGACATTGTTATTCACATCTATACGATTTATGAGGCATGCTCGAGTTGGGCTTGCGGCTTTGCCAATTGTTTTGCTGCCGCAATCATTGCTTTTTGCACTTTTTCAAATGCACGGACCTCAATCTGGCGTACCCGTTCGCGGGAAATATCGAACTCGCCTGAAAGTTCTTCCAGCGTGATTGGATTATCTTCCAAGCGACGCGCCATAAAGATGCGCTTCTCGCGATCGTTTAGCACGTCCATGCTTTCTGCCAACATTTGACGGCGGTTATCAGTTTCATCCTGTTTGATGAGAATCTGCTCGGCATTTTCAGACTCATCCACAAGCCAATCCTGCCATTCTCCGCTCTCGCCCTCGGTTGCCTTGATCGGAGCATTCAAAGAAGCATCACCACCAAGGCGGCGGTTCATTGAAACAACTTCTTCCTCGGAAACACCCAACTGAGTGGCGATCTGTTTTACCTGATCAGGGTTCAGATCACCGTCATCAAGTGCCTGAATACGACTTTTTGCTTTACGCAGGTTAAAGAACAAACGTTTCTGATTGGCAGTAGTACCCATTTTTACAAGAGACCAGGATCTTAGGACATATTCCTGGATTGATGCCTTAATCCACCACATTGCATAGGTTGCAAGACGAAATCCTTTTTCAGGATCAAATTTCTTTACCGCCTGCATTAATCCCACATTACCTTCTGAAACAACCTCGCCAATCGGCAGGCCATAACCGCGGTAACCCATGGCTATTTTTGCAACCAGTCTGAGATGGCTTGTTACCAGCTTGTGCGCTGCTTTGCGGTCATCATGCTCCAAAAAGCGTTTCGCAAGCATATATTCTTGGTCCGGCTCCAGCATTGGAAACTTGCGAATTTCCTGCATGTAGCGTGAAAGGCCATTTTCTCCCGAAGAGATAGTAGGTAAGTTCTGGGCCATAAAGCACCCTTTCTTTCGTTGATGAAGTTTCCATACTCGGCAAACTTCCAGAATCAGTACTACAGCAAAGTGTCGATATTTTGTGCTGTGTCTGGGCCTGCTTGTTTTATTCTCCGTATGAATATCGGGAATCCGATTTTCGGTAGGATACTATTTATATAGTGTTTTTTGCCGGGATTTTCATGAAATATTGGTAATGTGAAGTGACGATTATGTGAATGTTTGCTTCAGTTTATAAAGAATTTTTGGAAATATTTTCCTCAAGTTCAATCAAATCAGTTGGTAATGGAGCAGAAAATTCCATATATTCTCTACTTTCAGGATGATCAAACCCCAGCATTGCTGCGTGCAAAGCCTGACGTTTTAAGTGTGAAACGGCATTTTTTGCGGCTTCCGGAAGGGTAAATCTCTTACTTTCAAAGTGTTTTCCGTAGGTTTGGTCTCCCAAAAGCGGGTGGCCAATATGACTCATGTGAACCCGGATTTGATGTGTTCTGCCGGTTTCCAGCTGACATTCGACGAGAGAAATAATGTTGGTCTTCGCATCGTCAAATATGTATTCAGTCTTAACCTGGTAATGGGTAACCGCCACGCGGCCTTGATCGGGATTTACCACGGCCTGTTTGAGGCGATTTGAGTTTGAACGGGCAAGTGGCGCATCAACCGTTCCTTTTTTTCGCACCAGGCGGTTCCATACAAAGGCATAGTAAGACCGTCTTAAAGATCCGGTTTTTCCATGGTCCATGAATTGTGCTGTTAAACTTGCATGGGCTTCCTCTGTCTTGGCAACAACCAGTAGCCCAGAAGTATCTTTATCCAGACGATGGACGATGCCAGGCCTTTTAACCCCACCAATTCCGGTCAAGCTGTCCCCACAATGATAAAGCAGCGCATTAACCAGCGTTCCCGTCCAGTTCCCTGCAGCCGGATGTACTACCATGCCAACCGGTTTGTTAAGTACCAGCAGATGATCATCTTCAAAGATGATATCAAGCAGGATGTTTTCAGGCTTTGGTTCTGCATTAGTTGGCTGTGGAACACATAGTGATATTGTGTCATTTTCCCGCACGCGTAGATTTGGTGTTTCGCAAATAACACCGTTTAGTTGTACCGCACCTTGTTTTATAAGGTCTTTTACACGTGATCTTGAGACGTGTGAGGGCATCTGTCCTGCAATAAAAGTGTCCATTCTGGTACCGATATCGCCTGAAGGTACGATAAAGTCTTTTTCTTCTGCCCGGTCTTCGTTATCAGACATGCAGAATCTACTTTAGGACATGTTGAATGACATATGCAGAAGATGACGAACAACCACTAGATCCAGCAATGGAACGGGTGCGGCGAAAAATGATACGGCTCATGGTGATCTCAATTGGCATTATGATGATCGGCTTACTCGCGGTCTTGTTTGCAATAATTTATAAGATTGGCAGTTCTTCTGAGGATAAGCAGTCTTCGGCTGATAGCACAAGTGCAGCAGAACAAACCAGTAGCCAGATCGAACTTTCATCTGGCGAAACGCTGGTTTCAAGCCGGGTATCCGGATCGCGTCTGATTCTTGAGATCGAGTCCGCTCAAAGTGATCGTCGATTTGTGTTTATTGATACTCAAACCGGCGAAGTATTGCACATATTGCAAGTCCGCTGAGTTATTCCTGATCCTGGTTGACAATCTGTTTTTCTATTTTGTTAGCCAGGGAATTGGCATTGGAACTTTCGTTGGGATCGGATTGTCGCTGATCCAGGATTTGTGAAATTTCTAAACCTGTTCCCTTATCATTGATAATTGTTGCAGCAGTGGTTGCTGCAAGGTCAGTAACACGTTTTTTTAGCGCATTGGCCTGTCGAACGGTAATTGTCGTTTTGCTATCAGCAGTTTTTATAATGTCTGAAACCAAGGCCTGAGATCTTTGCTTTAAATCAGCATCGCTCGAACCTGGTGTTTTCTGGCTTTGGTTTTTAGTGCTTCCTTGAAGCGCCTCAAATTGTAGTGTCATTGCTGCAAGTTCTGCTTCCAATTCTACCACTTTGGAAGATTCGTCCGTATTTGCTTGCGTAGAATTTTGCTTTTTTGGCTGAAGTTTGCGCAATTCCTCGCGTTTTTCCTTCAACTGGCTTTTGATGTCAGCGAGCATTGCTTTCTTGTCATCAAGATCAATCCGGGCCTTATCGCGTTGTGCAGTTGTCCTTTCGAGATTTCGCGTCGATTTCGCCAGATCTCCGGTTAAGGTACCAATTTGCTTGATTTTCTCATCATCGGATGTGTCGATCGCTGCAAATTGACTTTTCATGCGCAGAAAATCGATATCCATATTTTCCAGAGATTGCCGCTTCTCCTCCAATTCAATCAGTGAGGTTGCGTTTTCGTCTTTTAACGCTGCAAAATCGTTTTCTAATTCCTTCATTCTTTGGAGAAGACTTGCTCTTTCATTGGTCAATTTATCAATATTGAGCTGACTGTCGCCAAGACTTTCGCGTAAGGAACTGGAACCTGCTTCCAGGTTTTGAACTTTCTCGCGCTCTTCGCGAATTGTATCCCGGAATACCACGATGTCATTGCGGCGCTTGTTGATTTCAATCAGTTGTGAAGCCTCACGCTTTCTGACTTCATCCAATGTTAGTTCATAACGGCGCAAAACCATCGCGTGTTCTGCTCGCATATGGTCTTTTTGAGCCTGAATTTCGTTCAAATTCAAGGGAAGTGACTTTTCTGCACGCTTGGTTGTCAGGAACACAGCGCGGTTCCAGATTGTCGGTGCAATCGCAAGTGCAATTAAGATTGCCGCCAAAAACCCAAGCAGGAAATACAATAATGATTGAAGCAGCACTTAACTCACCCAGACTAAGACTGGGACCTGTATATTTTATGCGGAGACCGGCGCCAAGGCTTGGATGGAAGAATTATCAAAATTTGTGCAGGTTTGTTGCTGGTCTTAGGTCCCGCCGGCCGTATCGCTGCGGGAACCAGTCATTCCCCTGCATCAGCTATTTATGAAAGTCCGATGCACAGGATAGATATTCCGAGATGTGAATTTCAACTCAAAATGGATTTATTCTTGGAGTACGGCGCAGTTTCAGATAACCGACATTTATTCCCAGTCTTGCACCTACGCCGGAGCGGATGGGCACCAGGTGAACGCCATTTCGGGTAAGAGCAGTTACACCGACACCGCCAACCAGAAAAGCTGATCCGCTAACGCCGACATAGCGCTTGTACAACGAATCAACATGGGGAAGGTGGTAAACCAGCATCATTGTGCGGTTACCGTCTCCACCATAATCCCAACCAATTGATGGACCCTGCCAGAAGACTTTGTGGTCACCAGCATTTTTTGTGTAGAGATAGCCTTCGCCGTAACGCAACCCGCCGATAAAGGCACCACTTGCTTCTTCACCCAGAATGTAACCATTTGGCAAACCGTATTTTGCAAAAGTCTTTTCAATCGCTGAGGCAATATTGCCAGAGGTTGCACCAAAAAAGTTATGTCCGGCATTTATGACTTCCTGGGATGAGTAATGTTGTCCGCTTTGAGCGCGCGCTTTTGAGGCCGAGGCCGCAATAATCATCATAACGAGCAAGACTGAAACCAACAGGCCAGTTATGATCTGACTGATGTATGAAAATCGGATTGTGGTTTGTGTCGACATGCTGATTCCCTGAATTTCCTGACTGACTGGCTCAATTATTAATGAAAACCTTTTCCGAAAGGTGAATAAATGGTGACTATTTTGTGGCAAAAGCGCTGGAACGGAAATTACAATGTTGGCGAAGGGTTCGTTTTAATTTTCGCAAGCTGTTATTATCTGGCAAATGATTCGGCGTCAGGGCTGTTTCTTGTTGCGAAATAAACTGGAGAATTAGATCATGCAAAAACTTCCTGAACTGGCGGGAATGGATCTGGCAGCCCTATTGTGTTCTCGCGTTTGTCACGATGTGATTTCACCGGTCGGTGCGATAGCAAATGGTATCGAACTGATGGACGAAGGTGCTGATGCGGATACGACTGAGATTGCAATGGATCTGATACGCTCCTCGGCGAAAAATGCTTCCGCAAAACTGCAGTTTGCCCGTATTGCTTTTGGTGCAGCCGGATCTGCTGGTGCAGAAATTGATACTGGAGACGCTGAAGCAGTTGCTCGTGCCTATTTTGGAAATGAAAAGAAAACCGAGCTTGAATGGCATGGAGATCGGAAACTTCTTCCCAAAAACAAGGTGAAGTTTCTACTCAACATGCTGCTTATCGGATTGTCAGCCATACCAAGGGGTGGCACGGTAAAGGCGGAACTTATTGATGCCGGCGATGGTGTTGAGTTTAAAGTTACTTCAACCGGTCTTAAATCCCGTGTACCGCCAGCCTTTCTTTCTTTGATGAATGGTGAATTTGATGAGGCAATTGATGCCCATGCAATTCAACCAATTTACACATTGCAGCTTGCAAATGCCGAAGGTTTGACCGTCAATGTATCTGTTGACGGCGAAAACGTGACTTTTTCTGCTGCTTAGTTGCTGTGTGTTTGTTCATTTGGAGAAAGTCACAGGCGACCAATCTGTCGAAATGACGAATTATCTACTGGTTAGCGTCAAGAACAATACCGAGCGGTTTCTTTCGCAAATATACAGTGCCTTTGGTTAGGTTATCTTAATCTAGTTAGGTTAGGTTAGCTAAAAATACAAAGAGGGCCTGCAATGAGAATTTTCATGCTTGTGGACGATGCTCCCATTATTCGCAAAGTTGCAACACGCATTATTTCAGATATGGATTTTGCAGTTGTAGAAGCTGAATCAGGGGTTGAAGCGCTTGAAAAGTGCGAGGTTGCTATGCCAGACGCGATTATGATCGATTGGCGGTTGCCGGACATGACCGGTCTGGAATTTCTAGAACAATTTCGCAATATCCCGGGATCAGATGAAACAAAGGTCTTTTATTGCACCAGCGAAATTATGGTTCCGGAAATGACCAAGGCTCGCCGGAATGGCAGTGATGCGTTTGTCATGAAACCGTTCAATCGGGACATTCTTGAGCATAAACTAAAAGAAGTAGGTTTTGAGGCTTTATCATCAGCCAGTAACGATGCGCTAAGTTCAGGAATGCAAAGCGTTTAGATTCAAAACACTGGCTTCGATCAAATCACCAGATTTGAGACAAATTCATTGTCAGTAATATCTTGCCAACGCATGCCCATCTTATCCATCCGCACCGTCAAATGATCAAAGTTCTCTCTCTTTGT
>JBCCBE010000088.1:0-14383 GCA_039814425.1 Pseudomonadota bacterium | reverse complement strand
GCCTCCAACTGGTGGAAGTCCATAATCCACATCATCATTCAACCAATCCGTTCCCGGATTCGCCGTGGGATCGCCATTACTGTCATGGAACTGCATTGTTCGAAGGCGGCAAGAAACACAGAATTCACTATTTGATTGAACAAGGAGCCGGTTTTGCTGGTTTTACTTGGAATGTGGAATATTGCATTCACGGTTTGGATCCGTGGAAATATTACGATGGGCGCTGTCGGGTACTTAGTCGTTAATCCAGTTTAGACCATTTAGAAAGCGCGTGATCGTCTGCGTCGCGCGCACTTACCCAATTACTTTGTTCAGAATTCTTAGCATGCTCCTTTTTCCAAAATGGTGCATTGGTTTTTAAATAATCCATAAAGTAATTTGCCCCATCGAACGCTGCCTGACGGTGACGCGAAGCTGCTGCAACGAGAACGATCTGTTTTCCCACATCAATCTTGCCATAGCGATGTATCGCCAGCAGACCTTGCAGATTGAACCGTTCTATCGCCTGTTTTGCAAAAACCGTCATCTCGGCTTCTGCCATGCCTGGATAATGCTCTAACTCCAGCGCAGAGAGCCTGCCCCCTTCCTCTCTGCAAATTCCTGTGAATGTCACCACCGCACCGATATCAGCCTTTTCCCCAGTCAGTTGCTTCACTTCTTCATCTACGGAAAATTCATCGCTTTGAACCCGAATGATCGGTTCAATGGTCATTTTATCCTCCCGTCATCGGCGGGAATAATGCAATTTCGTTTGCGCCCTCAAGCGAAGTGGAGCGGTCCTGAACATGCTTTTGATTGATTGCAACTTGTATAATATCGGCGTGTTCAAAAACAGATGCAAACAGTTCATCGCGTTTTGCAAGCCAAGTAAAAAGATCGGAGACGTTGGCGACATTGCTTGGCAATTCTACTGTTTCTTCACCGCAATTAAGACGCTCACGCAACCAGGCAAAATAGACGAGCTTCATCCGCTTTACTCCACGATATGCCGCATTCCGGCTTTGAAATAATCATAACCAGTATAAAGCGTAATCAAGGCAGCAATCCACAACAAAACAAGTCCAAGATCGGTGGTGTAGGGAAATATCTTATCTCCCGCAGAGCCAGCCAGCAAAAACCCAATGGCCAGCATTTGAACCGTGGTTTTCCACTTTGCAATTTTTGTAACCGGAACACTGACTTTTAGTTCAGCCAAATATTCACGCAAACCAGAAACGAGTATTTCGCGACAAAGAATGATGATAGCTGCCCAAAGGGACCATCCGGCAATTGTCTTATCGGTGTCAGCAGCCAACAGCAGTAAACAAATGGAGACAAGCAATTTGTCTGCAATCGGATCGAGCATTCGGCCGATATTAGAAGTCTGGCGCCAAATCCGTGCAAGGTAGCCATCGAAAAAGTCAGTCACGCTGGCTACTATAAAAATCCCCAAGGCTGACCAACGTGCAAAATCAGACGATTGGAATTTGCCATCCAGAAAAAAGCACATGCATACCAAAGGCACAGCCAATATCCTCAGGTAAGTGAGAATATTTGGCAGATTGAACAAAGTAGCCTGGGTATCTTTTTTCATTGTACTCATACGTGTTTCAAAGCGCAATTTGCGGGTTTATTCAATAGCCATTTTTGTAAATATGATAGTTCAACGGAAATGGTCATAGACTGCCTTGGCCATATTTTCAGAAATCCCTTCAACCAGTTGCAGGTCCGACAACGCTGCGCGCGAAACTGCCTTGGCTGATCCAAAATGGTGTAACAGGGCGCGCTTTCGACCCGGTCCGATACCACTGATTTCATCAAGCGGGTTTTTGATCATTTCTTTCTTTCGTTTCGCCCGGTGTGAACCAATTGCAAATCGGTGTGCTTCGTCCCGTAGACGTTGGACGAAGAATAAGACAGGGTCACGTTCAGGCAACATGATTGATGCCTTTCCGCGCATGAAAAACTTCTCGCGACCGGCATCGCGATCGGGACCTTTAGCAATGCCAACTACTGGTACCAGATCTGATAATTTCAATTCATCTAAAACTTCCAATACCACATTTAGCTGACCCTGCCCGCCATCTATCAACAGTAAATCGGGCCAATTACCAAGTTCGTCTTCAGAAGCTTCCTGCTGGTCCGGCAATCCATATTCTTTTACCAACCGGGAAAACCTGCGCGTAATGACTTCGCGCATCATGCCATAATCATCGCCCGGCGTCAGGTTCTCGGATTTGATATTGAATTTTCGATAATGGTTTTTCGCAAACCCCTCCGGGCCTGATACGATCATTGCACCAATCGCATTCGTACCCATAATATGAGAGTTATCGTAGACTTCGATGCGATTTGGTTTTTTCGCTAGTTCAAATGCATCGGCGACGCCTTTGATCAGCCTTGCCTGAGTTGAGGATTCCGCCAATTTGCGCTCCACTGCCTCGCGTGCATTCAATTGAACTTGCTCGACCAACTCGCGTTTTTCACCCCTTTGCGGGACATTGACGACAACGCGGTAGTCTGATCGTAGGGTCAATGCATCCTCCAACAATTTTAGTTCTCCCGTATCGTGGGAGAGTAAAATAGACTTTGGACACGGGCGGTCATCATAAAACTGACCGAGAAATGCACCAAGAATCTCACCGGGTTCAATGGTTTTATCCGCCCGCGGGAAATAAGCCCTATTGCCCCAGTTCTGACCAGCGCGAAAGAAAAATACCTGAATACAGGTCATTCCCTCCTTTTGCGAAACGGCAAAGATATCAGCTTCACTGACTGACCTTGGATTTATGCCCTGATGGCTTTGCACATGGGAAAGGGCGGAAAGCCGGTCGCGGTATACTGCGGCGCGCTCAAAATCCAGTTCCGTTGAGGCCTGGTTCATTTGCTCGGACAAAGTTGATTGAACTTGTGTGTTCTTTCCAGCCAGAAATTGTTTTGCTTCGTGCAACAGTGCAGCGTAGCCGTCTTTGCTAATTTCACCCGTACAAGGTCCGGCACACCGTTTGATCTGGTACAAAAGGCAAGGCCTGGTCCGACTTTCAAAAATGGAATCGCTGCAACTTCTGATTAAAAATGCGCGTTGAAGTGCGTTTAAGGTCCGGTTTACCGATCCTGCCGATGCAAATGGGCCGTAATACGTTCGCTTTTTGCTACGCGCTCCCCGGTGTTTAAAAATTCCTGGTGATGGGTGATCATCACTCACAACTATATAGGGGAAACTTTTATCATCCCGAAGCAATACGTTAAATTTGGGACGCAGACGCTTGATGAGATTTGCCTCAAGAAGCAGGGCCTCCACCTCTGTGTGGGTGGTTACAAACTCCATGTTTACAGTTTCGCGGATCATACGGGCAATCCGGTTGGTATGCCCGCCCATCTTTGCGTAAGAGGCTACGCGCTTTTTGAGTGACTTGGCTTTACCCACATACAGCACGTCGCCAGTGGTCGAAAACATGCGATATACCCCAGGCGAATTCGGCAAACGCTTCACAATTGCGCCGATCAGTTCAACACCGTGAATATCGCTCAAAACCGCGCGCGATTCTTCCCACTCAATTTCAGCCGTTTGCCCGGTGGTTGCCGCAAGATTTATTTTTTTGATCGGGTTATCGCTCATGCGATTGAATGTACGGATTCTTTTGACATTTTCGAGAACTATTCTGGAATTCCGGCAATATCCGGTGTTTCCCAGGCAAGATGCTGTCCGCCATCCAGCGCCAACATCTGGCCTGTAATTGATTTCGTCTCATATAAGAATCGGATGGTTCTTCCAAATTCGTCTAGTTCCGGTCCACGTTTCAGCAGCAGCCCATCGATCTGCCGCTGAAAGTCGTTTTCACTTTGACGGGCATTTTGTAAGGTTGGTCCTGGCCCAATCGCGTTTACTCGTAGTTTGGGCGCATAGGTTTGCGCTAGGGTTCTGGTTGCTGTCCAAAGAGCGGTCTTTGAAAGGGTATAAGAATAAAAACTAGGATTAAGTCGCAAAACGCGTTGGTCAATCATGTTGACCACAAGACCTGATTCAAGTTCCGGCTGAGCTGCCATTTGCGCCACAAGCATTGAGGGAGCGCGAACATGAATATCAAAATGCTTATCCCAAGATGCGGTGTCTGCATCCGCGGGTGTATCATTTTCAAATATCGAGGCATTGTTCACAAGCAGATCAATCGCACCAAGTTTGGCAGTCGCTTCGCGAAACAAACTTTCAGCCCCACCTGTACCAGTTAATTCTGCATGTATAAGTTCTATCTTCACACCATGCGCACGCAATTCTTCTGCCAGTAACTCAGCGGTTTCTGTCGAAAATGCATATTGTACTGCCAGCGAATATCCATGCGCTGCGAGGTCTCGCGAAATTGCTGCGCCAATTCGCTTTGATCCACCGGTGATGAGTGCTGTTTTCACGATCTACTTTATAAAAGCTGTTACGATGAACACAATATAAGCAGACATCATAATAAATCCACTTCGGCGCGAAATCCGTTTCTTGTAATAGGCAAGCCAGCCGAGAAACAGTGAAACCGCCAACATCACCCACATATCAATGTGTATAATATGCGCGCCCACATCCACTGAGGTGATTACCGTGGTAACCCCCATGATGGCTGCAATATTAAATACGTTGGACCCGACAACATTGCCGATCGCAACACTGGAATTTCCGCGGATGACCGCCATCATGGATGCGGCTAATTCTGGCAATGACGTACCTATAGCAACCACGGTCAATCCAATAATCTCATCAGAAACACCCAGCGATGAAGCAATGCTTTGCGCAGCGTCGACAGTAAGCCACGCGCCCAACGGTAGTAAGACCATGCCGCCAAAAAGCAATAACAGCGACATTATAAGATTATCTGGCGGAGCAGGTACGTCTTCGTGGTAGTCGTGAACGTCTTCGGGGCGTGAATTTCGAGCGCTAACATATTGATCCCAAAGAAATAATCCAAGCAGAATAAGCAATATCAGACCATCGATCAGCCCCAATTTCCCCTTTGATAGCATGCCCATGAAAACAACTGTGATACCGAGCATCACCGCAATATTTCGGCCTATGCCCTTTTCCGAACATGCGCTTGCGCTGATTAATGCAGGCATTCCAAGCACCAGTAATACGTTGGCGATATTGGAGCCAACTACATTACCGATTGCTATACCACCGGAACCCGCAAGAGCAGCCTGCACGGAGATAAATAACTCTGGTGCAGAGGTTCCTAGCGAAACGATAGTCAGACCAATAATCAGCGGCGGTATTGATAAACGCTCAGCAATTGCCACCGCGCCACGCACAAGAATGTCGCCGGCAAAAACCAATAATACCAATCCAAGGATCAAAAAAAGATACTGTGTCATTAAAAAAAACAAATTATTTTGTATTTTAAGTCATTGAGATCGATATAGGTATTACAATCCCAATTAAAATGCTTTGCGTGCACTTGTGCTAAACTGGCACCATCGAAATCAAAATTGGCGGCACTAAATGATTCGAATTTTGGCTGGGGCTATTTGCATACAGGCCTTTATGATTGTTTCTGCACTTGCATCTGACTACGCGCAACCGTGGCTTAAAAGCAATCATGCACTTGTTCTGGATGCCTATGAGCGAAACCCCCTAGATTGGAATAAAATTGTAAAGAACAAGAAAATCCGAGGGTTTGTGGGCAAAGCAAGTGATGGCCTGCCGCCGCCCTATCGTTGTTCAAAACAAAACGCTACAAAACAGATACTCTGTAAAAAGACCTTTCAAAATTATGCGCTCAAGCAAGAGTTATATAAAACACGCAAGCAGATTGCTAAAGCGCTTGGATTGAAATGGGGTGCCTATCATCTGGGCAGACCCGGTAATCCGATTGAACAAGCAAATCATTTTATTAGCTTTTCCAATCCGCAACCGGACGAATTGATAGCTTTGGACATCGAGCATGATGATCCCAAAAAATGGATTTCCTTTTCTGATGCTGAAGTATTTGCAAAACATATCTTCCGCAGGTTGGGACGCTATCCGATTTTATACACGAACCACCATACCGCAAAGCGCATTGCCGAGCAGCGTATTCAGTATCCGCTGCTTTCGCGCTTGCCCTTATGGTATGCGCGTTATCGCACGAATATTAGAGGCGTATTTCCACTTGGCAATTGGAACAGCTATGCACTTTGGCAATTTTCCTCAAGATCAAACTGTAACCGCAATCGTTGCCTAATGCGGATCAGCGGCACGCAACCAGATATCGATATCAATGCTACCGGACTTTCGTTTGATGCATTTGAAAAAGCCTGGCCATTTGATGGACTTGTACCGGAAAGACCGGTTGATGAAACTGAGCAACTAGTAATTGCTTCTTTGGTCAAGGAGAACGGTTTCAAACAAACTGAAGCGCCCCTGGTCAGTCTATTGCAAAGACATCCTGGTACCAAGAAAAGAGTGTCTGTTCCTACTTCGCGCAAAAAGGCTGCTTTTGCTCCAAGTTCAGAAACTGATTTACTAGAGCAAGGCCTAAAGGGACATTATAGATTTACCAGCGCGCTAGAAGCTAAACATCCAGAAGACCGATATTATTGACCTGTCTGAAACGCTGATTTGGCCACTTAAAATGGCCAGAAAAACATAATTGCCGGAACCGCAATTCCGATAACCAGAATTTCAAGCGGCAATCCCATTTTCCAGTAATCACCAAAATCATAGCCACCGGGACCCATAATAAGAGTATTGTTCTTATGTCCTATCGGCGTAAGGAACGCGCAAGAAGCAGCAATCGCAACCGCCATCAGAAATGGGTCGGAACTCACACCCAAGCGGTTGGCTATGTCTACCGCAACCGGCGCGCCGATAACTGCTGTTGCCGTATTATTGAGAATATCGGACAGGGTCATTACCACAACCATCAAAACAGTCAGAATAACCCAGGGTGCATAACCACTGGTCAGTACCACAATCTGCTCTGCAATCAGTTGCGTGCCGCCGGTATCTTCTAAGGCTGCGCCAAGTGGGATCATGCTACCAAGCAATATGATCACCGGCCATTCCACATAATCGTAGACGTTTCTAATGGGAACCAAGTCTAGAATAACATACAAAGCAACCACTATTGCCAATGCGACTGCAAGATACAGAAAGCCGAAACTTGCAAGTCCGATGGCAACAGCAAAAATGACTGCGGCAAGGGAGGCGCGCCGATGCTGTGTCACCTGCAGCCCCCGTTTTGCCAGTGGCATAACGTTCAACCAAGGAATGGAATCTTCCAGATTTTCAGAAGGTCCGATTAGGAGAAGTATATCTCCTGGACGAATTTTCTCATGCCGCACGCGCTTGGAAAAACGCCTTCCTTTTCTTGCAATACCCAATACCGCAACGCCACGCCTTGCCCTCAATCGCAAATCAATTGCGGCATTGCCGACAATTCGCGATTCAGGTGTTACCAAGACTTCAGTTAATTCCAGATCACCAATCGCTTTTTCATTGGTGGTCTTTTCACCAAAATATTCAAGTGAGAAAACACCACGAAACCGATCAATGTCCTCAGCAGTCGCGTCGACAACCAACATGTCATTTTTTCTGATTTCAAGACTGGAACTGAAGCCCTTCAACCGGCGATTGTTTCGCACCACCCCAAGGATGACTAGATCATGTTCATTCGCATCATCATATAGATCTCGAACCTGCTGCCCTACCGCTTTAGATTTTTCAGACACAACCAGTTCCGCCACATAGCCTTCTAAACTAAGCGGGCTAATATTGGCGGAGACTTTCTGATTGTGACCAGGCACGAGCCGCCAGCCGACAAGGGCCACAAATAAAATACCAGCGGTGGCACACAAGACGCCAACCGGTGCAAAATCAAACATCTGAAACGGTTCACCGACTACCGTTTCACGGTATTGAGCTATGATGATATTTGGGGGCGTTCCGATAAGTGTGACTAGTCCACCCAAAATGGTAGCGAATGATAGGGGCATTAAGGTCGCGCGAACGCTTCGGCCTGCTTTTTGAGCTGCCTGCATATCAACTGGCATCAATAACGCTAAGGCGGCGACATTGTTCATGAATGCAGACAGAACTGCACCCGTCGAAGCCATCGTTGTTATGTGGCCATTAATGCCCCTGCCTGCATCCACCAACCAGCGCGTTACAAGATCGATCGCGCCTGAATTCTGCAAACCGCGTGACACAATCAGCACAAGGGCAACGATAATCGTTGCTGGATGTCCAAACCCAGAGAATGCCTCGCTTGTTGGAACGATATTGCAGATCAAAGCAACGAGTAACGCGCAAAATGCTACAAGGTCATAGCGCCATCGGCCCCACAATAGCATGGCAAAGACAACTGCAAATAATGCAAAAAGAACCGTTTGATGATGTTGCTCAGGTATAGAAATTAAAGACACGTCTTTGCACTCAATTGTTGGTTATCTTCAGGATAGGACTATAAGGCTGCTTGGTCATATTCCAAAATAAAAACGAGGCGTGAAAATTCACGCCTCGTCCAACGTCTCAAAAAGTAAGTTGTTAGCCGACGATTTCTGTTTCAGCGAACCAGTAAGCGATTTCTTCTGCAGCCGTTTCAGGTGCATCTGAGCCGTGTACAGAGTTTTCACCAAGAGATTGTGCAAATTCAGCGCGGATTGTACCAGCATCTGCTTCTGCGGGATTGGTAGCACCCATCACTTCACGGTTTTTCAAAATAGCATTCTCGCCTTCGAGAACCTGTACTATAGTGGGACCAGAAGACATAAACTCTGTCAATTCGCCAAAAAACGGCCGTTCTTTATGAACAGCATAAAACCCTTCAGCTTCACGCAAGCTCATCCAGACACGTTTCGAAGCGATAACGCGAAGTCCAGCTTCTTCCAGTTTCTGGATAATCGCACCGGTGAGGTTACGCTTTGTTGCATCGGGTTTGATCATTGAGAAGGTGCGTTCAATCGCCATATCGGAAAATCCTGTATTGTTGGGGAATTTTGCGGCTCTATACGCGCTCAATTGGTTTGCCGCAAGGTTGAAAATTGACATTGCTGTCTTGCAAGAAGATGAGATTGAGTTCAAAACCCCGCCATGTTGCAAATTAATAATCTTACGCTTTTGATTGCCGGGCGACCTTTGCTTGAGGGTGTCACACTCTCCTTGCCTAAAGGTGCAAAAGCAGGGCTTGTTGGCCGTAATGGTTGCGGAAAGACAACGCTCTTTAAGGCAATATGCGGGGATCATGGGCTGGAGACCGGCTCAATCGACTTTCCCAAGGGATGGCGGATTGGGCAAGTCGCGCAGGAAGCACCGGGCACCGAAGAACAATTGATCGATATTGTCTTGTCGGCAGACACTGAACGCACAGCACTCCTTGCAAGGGCGGAGCAGGAAACTGACCCACAGGAGATTTCTCAAATCCACGCCCGGCTTGCTGATATTGAATCGTTTTCCGCTGAAGCGCGAGCAGCGACCATTTTGGCAGGTCTGGGCTTTGATGAAGCTGCACAACGTCGTCCTGCCTCATCCTTTTCTGGAGGGTGGCGAATGCGCGTTGCGCTGGCAAGCGTGCTGTTCTCTGCTCCCGACCTACTGTTGCTGGATGAACCGACAAACTACCTTGATCTTGAAGGTACGATCTGGCTTGAAAACTATGTTGCGCGCTATCCAGGTACGGTATTGATCATTAGCCACGATCGCGACCTGCTGAACACGGCAGTTAACTCAATCGTTCATATGGAAAATCGGTCCCTTGAATTTTATCGCGGCGTCTATGACAGTTTTGAAAAACAGCGCGATGAAAAACGAGCCCTTGCGGAACGTGCCAAGGTTAAGATTGATGCGGAAATTGCGCATATGCAGGCATTTGTAGATCGGTTTCGCTACAAGGCTTCAAAGGCAAAACAGGCCCAATCCAAATTGAAGGCTATTGAGAAATTACAACCGCCTGCCCTGTTGGAGCAAGCTGGCACAAAGCCTATTCATTTTCCTAACCCAAAGAAAACGTCTGCTTCTCCCATTGTGCGTCTTGAGAATGTTGCATGCGGATATTCGCCAGAGCAATCGATCCTTTCAAAACTGAATTTGAACATTGATGCAGATGATCGCATCGCTTTGCTTGGTTCCAATGGCAATGGCAAATCCACCTTTGCCAAACTGCTTTCAGAGCGGCTTGATCATGTCGAAGGGGATGTCGTCAGGCCGGCCAAGCTTTCCGTATCCATGTTTGCACAACATCAAATGGATGACCTGCACGCGGAACAAACGCCCGTTGATCATCTCCGCCCATTAATGCCTGAAAAAAGCGAAGCGGAATTGCGTTCCAAGGCTGCCCAAATGGGTCTTAATCGCGAACGCATGGACACAAAATGCGCGCATCTTTCCGGTGGTGAAAAAGCCCGACTTTTGCTTGGACTTTGCAGTCTCGACGGACCGGACATATTGATCCTTGATGAGCCAACTAACCATCTGGATGTGGGTGCGCGCGAAGCATTGGTGCACGGGATCAATGCCTATCAGGGTGCGGTTATTCTAATCAGCCATGATAGGCACTTGATCGATGCCACAACAGAACGATTGTGGCTTGTCAATAAAGGAACCGTCCAGCCCTATGATGGCGATCTTGAAATTTATCGCTCGGACATTTTGCGCAAAGACCGGGCTGATGATCAATCTGAATCAAAAACAATCCCTGAAAATCAAAAACAAACCAGTCGCAAGGTCGCCGCTGAAAAGCGCAAGGAACTAGCACCATTACGATCCAAGATTTCAGAAAAAGAGAAACAAATTCAAAAGCTTGAAGAAGCGATTGGCAAACTTGATTCAAGTTTGGCGACCCCTGGTATATTTGAAAAATTCCCAGAAAAGGCCACCCGTTTTTCAAAGCAACGTGCTGAGGCAAGTAGATTGCTTGAAGCTGCGGAAAATGAATGGCTGGAATTACAGGATCAGTTTGAAACCCAGTCGGCCTGATCAGTTATCGTGATGATTTAGCTTTATTTTGGTTTCCGCCAAACACAAAAACTATGATTTATGCTTCGGTCTGGTCGGTCAATAGTGAAGTCATTTCTGGATACCAGTTCAAGATTATTGGATTTAAAGTCAGTCACTCTGCTGTGTTCCAGCGGCCATGGTGGACCATCAACAGGCTCGCCATCTTCGCGCACTCTGGTATATACCAGTAATAACCCACCAGGCCTTACTAAACTCGCGACAGCTGGAATTGAGTTATCCAAAGTCTCGGGTGGAATGGACTGCAGGGTATAGCACTCGTGTACAAGATCAAAAGCACCAACCCAATCTGTAGACAGATCGAATAGATCAGCGGTTACATAGTCAACGGCACTTTGTGGAAATCGCTGCTTTGCCCAGGCAATAGCTTTTTTCGAAAAGTCAAATCCGATGGTTTCGTAACCGGTTGCTGCAAGGCACTCGGCATTGTCTCCAAACCCGCAGCCAATATCGATTGCACGCCCTGTATGTTCTGATTGCTGCTGCAACCAACCCAACAACGTTTGCTTTGCGGCCAAATCTGCCCAAGGAACCATTGCCGGATCATCGCCAGCTCTTTCATAGACTGCATCAAAGAACCCTCTTCGATGCGGACTATTGGATACCTCTTCACGATCCAATTGATTGATAGCGTATTTATGTTGTTCTCGCCGGGCAAGAAATTCCTGCGGACTTTCCTTGCTCACGCCCTTTTCTCCCAACCGCCTTTGAGCGTTTGCTGCCAGTAGGTCAGCTCATCGCCGTCAATTGCGTTATGAAACCGCCACCTGCTTCGGGCATGATCAACTGCAGAATTGTCCTGGCCGTCGAAAATATAGACGATACGCGAATAAGATACTGTTTCATCAACTTGCGCACCATCTACCAAAAACCTGATGTCTGCTTTATTTGGATTGTCTTTTTCTGCTGTTAGCCAAATCGGTTGCACGGCTTCAGATCCGTCAACTATCCAACCATGGGGTAAAAAACTGTCTTCCCGGTACGTCCACAACAACGCGTCGATTGCTTCGACACGTTCTTTCGACCCACAATGAACGATTACCCGCCAGTTTTTCGCCAGAGATTTCTCAATTAGGCCTGGCAGAACATGTTCAAGCGATGTTTGGGTTAAATGGTAGAATAAAATTTCGCTCATTTATCCCTCTTGGACGGTTCATTGTAAAACTAGAAAGTGCTAGTTAAGAAAAAAAATCAATAGGTTTGGGGAAGAATATGCGCTTACGAGCAGTAATACAGGGAGTTTTGGCAGGTGGCATTGTTCTGACGCTGAATGCTGCAACCAATGCACAGGGGTGCAATTTTAGTGGTAATGAGCTGAATTGTGGAAATCGTCAAAGTGACATTGTTACAAAACTAGCAGATCAGACTACCGCTGATATTTATGAAAATCCGCATCAACTTATGGCCAATTTTACTAAACCTCCGCAAGTTGAGGAATATCGCAGAAGCGTGGACCGAAATTGGCGCGCGGTAAATCGTACTGAAAGAATTAGCCGCAGGAAAATGAAGCAGCGCCGATTGAGCATTGATGCATTTGAACAATGGCGTACGGTTTACGCAGCCGCTCAACAAAATTACAGTAAAGCCATGCATTTTTACAGGCTTCTAATCTGGCATGGAAAAGCTGATTAAGTGATTTTTATCAATCACTTAATCCTATTTTCTTATTCGTAATATTCTGCAATCAGACGATCAAGCAATCGAACACCATATCCAGAACCCCATGACTGGTTAAAATCGTTTGATTTTGAACCCATCGCCGTTCCCGCCACATCAATGTGAACCCAGGGAACATCATTGACAAAACGCTGCAGGAATTGGCCGGCTGTGATTGATCCAGCATAGCGTCCACCAGTATTCTTCATATCAGCATTTTTTGTATCAATGAGTTTATCATACTCATCGTGGAGCGGAAGGCGCCAGACCTTTTCGTCCGTTAACATGCCTGCCTTACTGAGATTTTCGGACAGATCATCATTGTTTGAAAAGATACCTGCGTATTCCTTGCCAAGGGCAACGAGAATAGCACCGGTAAGGGTTGCAAGGTTGATCATGAATTGTGGTTTGAAACGTTCCTGACAATACCAGAGCACGTCGGCCAAGACCAAGCGACCTTCGGCGTCTGTATTAATGATTTCGATGGTCTGGCCCGACATAGAAGTTACAATATCTCCTGGTCGCTGGGCTTTTCCATCGGGCATGTTTTCAACCAGTCCGATAATTCCGATTACGTTTGCCTTTGCCTTTCGTGCTGCAACCGCATGCATAAGGCCGGTAACTGCAGCCGCGCCGCCCATATCGCCTTTCATATCTTCCATTCCACCGGAAGGTTTGATTGATATGCCGCCAGTATCGAAAACCACCCCTTTGCCGATAAAGGCAAGTGGCGCATCGGATTTTCGTCCACCCTGCCATTTCATAATTGCGACACGAGCCGGTTTTTCCGAACCTACCGCAACCCCCAATAAGGCATTCATTTTCAACTTTTTCAGCTCTTTTTCTTCAAGGATTTCAACCTCAACACCAAGTGCCTTGAGTTTCTGCGCCTCTTTCGCGAACTCGACCGGGCCTAATATATTCGCAGGCTCATTCACAAGTTGACGAGCAAGCAAAACCCCATCCGCGATACCGCTCATTCGCTTCCACTCGCGCCGCGTTTCTGAAAGGTCATCTGAACCAAACGTCAGTTTGACAGGTTTTTTCGAGCTCTTTTCGTGCTCTCGGCCTTTGGTTAGATAATCATCAAATTTATAGCCACGTAACTTGGCACCTGCCGCAATTTTTGCGATTGCAGAAGCATCGATCGAATTCGCAGAATCAGCAACGCTTGTTAAAATGAGTATTTTTTCTGCCTTTCCAACCTGGGACAAGATTTTTCCGCCGATACGCAGCCAATCTGACTCTGAATTTTCATTAACCTCACCGCACCCCATTAAAATCACTCTTGAGTAATCTCCATGTGGTGGGATGGTAGAAAGAGAACTTGCTAATTTGCCTGTAAATTTTTCAAGTTCAATTGCCCGACTGAGATAGTCTGACAAATCGCTGTCGGTTATAGGATCCGGTAATTTGCCGTCCTTTGGCAGAAGAACGACCAGCGCGTCCTGTTTATCAAGTGAATTTTTCGAAAAACCAATATTTGGAAGCTTCGCCATAAATACCCCATAAAGAATTCAGAACTGTCAAACTGCATTGATTTTAAAGTGCAGACTTACCGAAAGTAACGGATTTCAGCCATCTGTCGAGAGGACAAAGCCATTTATGCTTGTAGAATTACAGTTTTGTTTCGCCACCTTACGGTTGGGCCTATCAAAAGAAACTGTTAACTCTAAGTATTGGTCAATTTTTAGCCAATTATGCCCTATAGTGTTAAGGGTGTGGTAACAGTGCCATCAATCCATAAACGGGCAGCAAATCAAATAGATAACTGGT
>JBCCBE010000117.1:0-7006 GCA_039814425.1 Pseudomonadota bacterium | reverse complement strand
TTCGTCGTCCGGTTCAGCTTCGGCCGCGCTATTGGCTTCTTCTTCTATCTGCTCAGGCATTTGGGTTGCCCGATTGAGCAAACTTAAACGCACTGCAATAGCGATATCCTCATCACCTACCTGTTCACGACCACGCATTCGCGCGCATGCGATGGCGATATCCACAGCCTGCATGGAGGACCGTAGCGACCGCAAACCAAATTCTAACGCAAGACTACAAATGTCCTTGAGATATTTCTCATCGCAAACCGAGCGTTCAGCAAAGGAACCAGTGCTGAACCTGTGATCCTTAATGTCCCGATAGGAAACAGAATTTAAATCAAGATGAAACGTCATGCGATCTTGCAACGCGGTATGAACACCCTCCTCGTCTTCTTCAGCACCATCAATTAAGACAAGGCCAAACCTTGCTTCCTGAACCAGACTGACGCCTTCCCGCTCGATTTTTACAAACCCATTGTCGAGAGCTGCTGTAAGATGATGGACGGTACTAACATCCATCGTCTGTGCGGATGGAACGGTGACCAAGCCTTGATGTGCCTCAACCAAAAGGCCGGAACTTACTTGCCTTTTGCCAGTTGCAAGCGTCGCTGCCAGATCAATACCACCCAATAAACGGGCTTCATCAATACCGGTAGGAAGCTTCCGAACCTGCAAACATGCAAGACGGTTTTGCAGGATTTCGAGCCAGGCTTCGAGAACCGGTCCACTACGCGCCCTAACATGAATGAGTGGCATGCGATTGCCAGAAAGCATTACAGATGCCAAATCCAGTGCAAGACATGCATCCAACCAAGATGGATTTGCCCGTTCTTCTGACTGAATTTTTAGCTCTGATACTGCCAAGTCCGCGGCTCCCTAGAACGCTTAAGCCACGTTTCTGCTTTCAAAAAGTTCATTCAACACACGCTCAACACGGACCTGTCCGCGCGCTTCATCCAATGGGTCGCGTCGCAGGCGATGGCTAAGCGCCATTGGCGCTACATCACAAATATGTGCTGCCGTAACCTCCCCATCGCCACGCCACGCAGCATCGGCCCGAGAGGCTTTTATAAGCGTTAATTCACCGCGCAGACCGTCGGTTCCAAGTGCCATGCATATTTCGGCAATTAGCGTCAGCATCTGATCACTAACGCACACCTTAGAAATCATTGATTGAGCTTTGGAAATCTTATTTCGTAAAGCAGAGTTTTGACGCTTCCAGCGTTTTTCAAATTGCGCAGGATCGCTTTCAAACGCATCGCGTCGCTTGATCACTTCCACGCGCTGTTGAATATCGTTTGGCGTTGTTACTTCAACTGAAAGACCGAACCGGTCCATCAGTTGCGGGCGTAAATCACCCTCCTCAGGATTACCGCTACCAATTAAGACAAATGCAGCAGGGTGACGTATACTCAGTCCCTCGCGTTCTACCACATTCCAGCGCGAGGCTGCCACATCCAGCAAAACGTCAACCAGATGATCTTCAAGCAAGTTTACTTCATCAATGTATAGAAATCCGCGGTTAGCAGCCGCCAGCAGTCCTGGTTCAAATACTTTCTCGCCGTCCACAAGCGCCCGTTCAATATCAAGTGCACCAAGCATCCGATCTTCTGTTACGCCCAACGGTAAATCAACGACAGGAACCGGAACCGAAAGCACTTTTTGGTCCTCAGCGTTTGTTTCCGCGCATATTTCGCATTGCGCACCATTAGAGGTCGGATCACATTGATACTGACATGCAACAGCTTTTATCTTCGGTAAAAGATCGGCAATGCCCCGGATCGCAGTTGTTTTTCCAGTACCGCGATCCCCCAGCGCCAGCACACCGCCAAGGGCCGGATCTATTGTGGAAAGTATAAGCGCATGCTTAAGCGCGTCCTGGCCGACAATTGCCGAAAACGGATAGGAATACTCGTTTTTTCGCATTCATTCCCTCCAATGTCTGCGTTCTGTCTGTGTCGCAACATACAGATGCGGTTGACATTTAACAATTTATATTGTCAATTTTTTTTGACATATTCAAGGGCAAAGCTAGGTCACTGACCCATTAATTGAAGCTAAGTGATGGGGGAGATTTTGGTTGAATATTGGAAGAAGACGCACAGGAAGCCGACTGGTTTTCAAAGGTTTTCGATACGGAATTCGAGCAAATTCATCACATTCCCAGAGACTATACCAAGGACCTATAAAATGACTTCGACCTTCTTCATTAATGCTTTCAACCGAGAAACAAACGCCACATGCCAGGCTGTTTGTTTTATCTCCCGTTCTATCCTGCGCCTTAATTCTAAAATCAATTAGTCCGCAACCTGAGATTTAGCCGTGCAAAATCCAGTAAATCTTTATCAAATGGCGGAGCCTGCAAAGCGAAGCTTGTGCACAGATTGCGGGATATCTCGAACCAGCAAACCCAACCGGTGCGGCAAAGCCTGCCAATTTATCAATCCGGATTACCCCAAGCACGAGAAGTTGGCCCATGGCAGATCACGCGATGAACTAAAAAACCCCGATGAACTGATATTTGGCCCCTTTCGCAAAATTCACCGGGCCAGTTTGATTGATCCCAAACCCGGCGCTCAGTGGACAGGAATTGCTACAGAAATCGGTAGGCGGCTTTTGGAGGAGGGAAAGGTTGATGCGGTACTTGCGGTTAAGCCTGACCCGGAAGATCGCTGGAAACCAAAGCCGGTCGTGGTAACCAATCCCGAAGAGATGCGGCAATGCCGGGGCATGCGAATGGGGTTTTCACCAACGCTTGCATTGCTGGAACCGGCCATCGAGGCCGGCCTGCGCCGCATCGCACTGATTGGTATACCCTGTCAGGTTTATGCACTTAGAGCGCTTGAAAAAGAGCTTGGTTTAGAGAAATTGTTCATTATCGGAACGCCGTGCTCTGATAATACTACTACGGAAAATTTTCACATATTTCTCGATCTGCTAACAGATAAACCGGAATCAGTTACCTACCTTGAATTCAGAGCAGATTATCAAGTTGAGTTGCGATTTGATGATGGCAAAACGCGAGAAATTCCTTTCCTAAAGCTACCTATTTCCAAACTTCCCGGCGACTTTTTTTCCCTGACCTGCCAAACCTGTGTTGATTATACAAACTCGCTTTCAGATATAACGGTCGGCTATATGGGGGGCAGCGGCGAACAATGGCTGATCGTCCGCAACAGTCGAGGCGAGGAATTACTGGAATTGCTTAATGGGGCAATTCGCTTAAGCGAACCAAGCAGCAGTGGCAATCGAAAGGCGCACGTTTCTGGCTTCCTCAAGAATATCGAGCGTTCAGTAACAGGCCTGCCATTACGCAGAATGCCTGGATTTGTGCGTCCTATAGTCGCTTGGCTTATGCCCAAAATCGGCCCAAAAGGTATGGAATTTGCTAGGACACGGGTGGAAATGAAGGCTGTTGAAAGTGTTCTTCAGCTTCAAAAACACTTCCCGGCCAAGGCCAAAAACATGATCCCCGATCACGTTTGGAAAATGGCAAAAAGCTATGGCTTGCAACGAGAATAAAGGTCTACTACGTATCATTTTACAGTTTTTACTTGCCAAGCGGGTTTGAGTGTCTAAAAATATAGACACAAAAAAAGTAAAAAACTTGAGACAGATTAAGAAATTAAATCCTGGATTGGCACTATGTCCGAGAAACATTCGCAGCTAGAATCTAATACTCCGCTTCTTGATACGGTGAATTCACCGCGAGACCTGCGAACGCTGGAAGATGACCAGTTAGTCCAGCTCGCCAGCGAACTGCGAACGGAACTAATTGATGCAGTATCTGTAACAGGCGGCCATCTAGGTGCGGGGCTTGGTGTTGTTGAGCTGACCGTTGCATTACATCATGTGTTCAACACTCCACACGACCGGATTATCTGGGACGTTGGCCATCAGTGTTACCCTCATAAAATCCTTACCGAGCGGCGCGAACGGATTCGTACACTAAGACAGGAAAACGGTCTTTCCGGTTTTACCAAGCGTGCCGAAAGCGAATATGACCCATTTGGTGCGGCCCATTCCTCAACCTCTATTTCTGCCGGACTTGGCATGGTCGAAGCATCAAGGCTTGCCGGTGTTGAGCGTAACGTCATTTCGGTTATCGGTGACGGAGCAATTACCGCAGGTATGGCCTACGAAGCGATGAACAATGCTGGATATATGGATGCCCGCCAAATCGTTATTTTGAATGATAACGATATGTCGATTGCACCGCCCACCGGCGCCATGAGCCACTATCTGGCGCGTCTGGTATCTGGAAAAACCTATCGGTCGATCCGTGAGGCGGCAAAACAGCTGAATAAGCGTATGCCAAAATTCATTGCTGACAAGGCAAGAAAGACAGAGGAATATACCCGTAATTTCTTTACCGGCGGCACAATGTTCGAAGAACTCGGATTTTATTATGTCGGCCCTATTGATGGACATAACCTGGATGTTCTGCTGCCGATTATGCGTAATATCCGCGATGCCCAGCAAGGGCCGATCCTGCTTCATCTGGTAACAGAGAAAGGCAAGGGATACGCGCCTGCTGAAAAAGCAGATTGTAAATTGCACGCGGTTTCAAAGTTTAACGTTATAAATGGTGAGCAAAAGAAAACCGTCGCCAATGTCCCCTCATATACCAAGGTATTTGGCCAATCATTGGTGCAGGAGGCAGAAGATGACGAAAAAATTGTCGGCATCACAGCAGCCATGCCAAGCGGCACCGGGATCGATATATTTCAAAAAGCCTTTCCCGGAAGAACTTACGATGTTGGGATTGCTGAGCAACACGCAGTAACCTTTGCAGCAGGAATGGCAACCGAGGGCTACAAACCATTCTGCGCGATTTACTCTACCTTCCTGCAACGCGCATATGATCAGGTTGTGCACGATGTATCGATCCAGCAATTACCAGTTCGCTTCCCTATTGATCGTGCTGGTTACGTTGGTGCTGACGGCCAAACCCATGCGGGATCTTTTGACGTTGCTTATCTTTCCTGCTTGCCCGGCTTTACGGTAATGGCTGCAGGCGATGAAGCAGAACTAAAACACATGGTAGCAACCGCTGTAGCTTATGATGAAGGGCCAATCGCATTCCGTTACCCTCGCGGTGAGGGAATTGGCATAGAAATGCCAGAGCGCGGCCAGATATTGGAAATTGGCAAGGGTCGTGTTGTTAAAGAGGGTAGCAAAGTAGCCCTACTCTCCTATGGTTCTCGCCTGGCAGATAGTATGGCAGCGGCACGTGAACTAGAACAACACGGGCTATCTACAACAGTCGCTGATGCAAGATTTGCTAAACCACTGGACACAGAATTGATTCAGCAACTGGCTTGTAACCATGAACTTCTGATTACAATTGAAGAAGGATCAACCGGTGGTTTCGGCAGCATGGTATTGCATCACCTGGCCGGAGCAGGATTACTGGATCAGGGCTTGAAAATCCGCACGTTGACCATGCCGGACACTTATGTGAATCAGATGTCACCTGCCAGAATGATTGAAGTATCAGGCCTAGATGCAAAAGGCATAGTTGCAACCGCACTTACAGCACTTGGAAATGAAGCAGCGGCAAACCAGGCAATCGCCTAATCTGCCGCCGTTCTAAATTACACTGTATCAAAATGCTGTCTAACCAAAGTTGAATATGCGTTTAGCAATTCAGTTGCGGTAAAAAACTCCGCTCAATCGCGAAATAATACTCCCAAACCCTAATGACATACGGTTTGAGAAATTGCCCATTTGGCATGAAAAGCGCGCATGCGCTTCCAAATCCATTGGTTTATCACCATGTACAGCCCTTGCAATTAGCATGTGCTTGAGCATTAACCTTTTCCTTTTCAAATACTTGCGCCACCAGCTAACAGACTGGTAAAATAAAAAGGCGCAATATGTGCGTGAATTGTAGATAACGCACTCAGTGCGTCAGTGTCAAGGGAAAAGCGCAAATAGTGCACTTTTTGCGAAATAAGTGCGTTTTTCTAGAGGGGTTAGTAGTAAAATGGCACCAAAACAGTTCAGAAAATGGCGAAAATCTCTTGATTTGAGCCAGAAGGAAGCTGCTCAAAAGCTAGGCCTGAACAAGCGCATGATTCAGTATTACGAAAAGGGAGAACGTGATGGTAAAGCTGTCACAATTCCCAAATATATTAGATTAGCATGCTACGCTATTCAGCAGGAAGTAATTGATTTTGATGGTGAAAAAACCGAGAAGGGATAAACTCTTCATCAAATAATTCTATTGCTGTTTACCAGATATTCTCTAACCACTGAGCCAATTCATTTCGATGATCGACCCGACTTTCCAGGCACCAGGGAAATTTTTCAAAGGAAATCTCCATACACATTCTAATTTCTCTGACGGAGCATTAACGCCAGAAGAAGTCTGTAAGCGTTACAATCATGCTGGTTATGATTTTTTAGCCCTCACCGATCATTTTCTTGGCAGTTTCGGTTTTCCAATTACCGATACCACCGCATTTAGAAGCAATCAGTTTACAACCATTTTGGGTGCCGAGGTTCATTCAGGTAGTATGCAAAATGGTGAAATGTGGCACATTCTTGCTGTCGGTCTGCCTCCGGATTTTCAACCACCCGACGTTCAAACAACCAAACCAGCCGTGGGTCAGGAAAGCGGACCTCAATTAGCAAAAAGATGCCGCGATGCCGGAGCATTCGTTGCTATTGCACACCCGGAATGGTCCGGACTGGCAATGGAAGATGCTTCCTCAATCGATGCAGCACACGCGGTTGAAATTTATAATCACGGTTGTGAAGTGGAATGTGATCGAGGCTATGGGTTTCACGTACTCGATCTGTTGTTAAATCAGAACAAGAAACTTACATGCTGTGCAACCGATGATGCTCATTTTTTTGAACCGGATCATTTCGGCGGATGGGTGATGGTAAAGGCTGAAGAAAATCAACCGGATGCATTGCTCGAAGCATTGAAATCAGGACATTACTATTCAAGTCAGGGACCCAACATTAAGTCGATAACCTGGGACCAGGACCAGGACCAGGTTATTATCGAAAG
>JBCCBE010000118.1:0-6991 GCA_039814425.1 Pseudomonadota bacterium | reverse complement strand
GTTGAGTGTAGCAAGGGCGAGAAATCCAATAATGAAATAAGGCATTATTGGTGGTTTTTGCCCATCAGACACATCTGCCTTAGCAAAAGCCCTGGCACAAATCGCTATAAGTAAAACAATTGGCGCAAGCATTGAGACACGCATCAGTTTTACTACAGTCGCAATTTCACCAGTGTCTTCTGAAATCGAGAATCCAGCTCCCACGACTTGCGCGACATCATGGATGGTACCGCCAAGAAATATGCCAATTTGCAGATTGTTAAAGTCGAGTGATTGCATAACTGGTGGATAAATGATCATCGCTATTGTGCTTAAAACCGTGACGCTGACGATCGTGAAACTCAAATTGCGTTCAGAGTGTTCGTTTTTAGGTAATACAGCAGCAATTGCCATTGCAGCTGACGCCCCGCAAATCGCTACAGATCCTCCGGTGAGTATGGCTAGTCGCCACCCACGTCCCAAGAGTTTCGCAC
Organism: Pseudomonadota bacterium; assembly: GCA_039814425.1. Classification (GTDB taxonomy): domain Bacteria; phylum Pseudomonadota; class Alphaproteobacteria; order Rhizobiales; family Rhizobiaceae; genus JAALLB01. The sequence goes on along the minus strand of JBCCBE010000118.1, from coordinate 6,518 downwards.
CCAGAAAACTAAATATAATCGTAGCAAATACGCCACATATAACTATCAGGATAATTTCCGGCTTTAAGATTTGCAGTAATTCGACGCTAACCCGCACACCTAAAAGAGCAACGCCAATACGTAACAGTATCGAAGCAGAGAATGTAATTCCCGATGTGCACTTACCTTCTTCCGCCAGAAAATTTAGTGCAATGCCTAATAATAGTGCCATTAGCATTGCGGGTGCACCGTAATGTTCGGCGAGAAATTGGGCTGAAATCGCAACAACTAATGCGACTAAAACACCTTGGAAATTGTCCGTAACTTTTGACTTTACATTGGTTGCAAAGCTCATTGTGTTTTTTCTCTTTTGGTTCAGTAAATTTAAGCGTCGCTCTGTGCCCGCTTGTAGGCTTGGTGTTCGTCTTCGACCAATCCAATTTTCCAGTAGCCTGAAATATAGGTGTGCCTGCGATCAATGTTTTTGTCATTGTTCAGATAGTTTCGTAATGTGCGAATGACCGCACTTTCACCTGCAACACAGGTTTGTACAATGCCGGATGGCCACTGCATCTGCTTTAAGAATTCCAATTGTTTTGTTGATGAGGAATAGGGATCTGGAGAAACAACCCAGTTTACATCTATGCCTGATGGAATGCTGAACTTCTGTTTATCAGCCTCTGAAAGGATTTCGAAAATCGCCACACCCTTTGCGTCTTCAGGCATTGCTTCGAGTGTTGCAGCAGCGACGGGAAGAGCTGACATATCCGCAGCAATCAAATACCAGTCAGCATAAAAATTCTGGATCTTTGGTGAACTAGGACCGGCAAAGCCTATAAAGTCTCCCGGGTTCGCATTCATCACCCATTTGGAGGCCGGGCCATTTTCTCCATGCGCTACAAAATCGATATCCATTTCCAAAGGATCAGATCTGATTTGTCGTACCGTATAGGTTCTTGTTACTGGTTTTGGACCGTCCATTAGTTGTATTTTGAATTCTTCGAGGCTCTGGTTTTCATCCGGCAGCATGATCTTGCAGTTGGCTCCAGCGCTGTTAAATGGAATTCCCTCGAGCACTTTCCCGGCAAATGTAACCCTGATCATGTTGGGCGATATGTAATGGCACCGGTCAACAACAAGCAGCCTTGGAGACCGCTTTTGAGTTCTTTTCTTCAATATATTTAACATTTTCATTTCAACCGTTAGTGCGGATTTGGCTATCTCAACCAAATTTAATAATTGACTCTTTTTGTCATGTTAATTAAAAAAGTGAACAATTTTAGTCAACAATAAAGGTTTGGAACTCCAAATCATTTTTTAACGGGCATGCGCTCAATATGCCGGTCGAGCGTCACCCTGAAAATTAGCAGCTTAATTTCATTGTGGGGAGCGAAGTATGGCAAATCGCAAAACTTCCAAAAATACAATTTTGGAAATCAACAACCTTTCAATTGAACTGCCCAAACGTGGTGATCGACAGTATGCAGTTGAGGATGTCAGTCTTGTTCTGAACAGGGGTGAGGTTCTGTGTGTTGTTGGCGAAAGTGGTTCTGGGAAATCAGTCATGACCAGCGCCATTATGAATGATGTCCCTCCACGCCTAAATATCTCATCGGGAGAAGTTCTCTTTAATGGAGAGGACGTTCTGAAATACAGCGATGAACAACTCAATGAGATGCGTGGCGCCCGCATATCGATGATCTATCAGGAACCAATGGCGGCCCTAAATCCATCAATCAAAATTGGCAAACAGGTTGATGAAGTTTTCAAGCTTCACCGCACAGAAATTGAAAGTGAAGATAGAAAAAAAGAAACGCTCAATCTTTTCGAGCAGATGAAACTTCCTACGCCTGAACGTATTTATGACAGCTATCCTCATCAAATTTCAGGAGGTCAGAGCCAGCGTGTTGTTATTGCCATGGCGCTTGCTTGCAAACCGGATGTATTAATAGCTGACGAACCAACAACAGCTTTGGATGTAACAACCCAAAAGGAAATTTTGCTTCTAATCAATGAATTAAAAGAGGTTTATGACAACGCAACGATCTTCATTACCCATGATTTCGGCGTGGTTGCTGAAGTAGCGGACCGTGTTGCGGTGATGCACAAGGGTAAGGTAGTCGAGGAAGGCACTACAAAACAAGTGCTCCTCAAGCCAAAGAAAGATTATACCAGATTACTGGTCGATGCGATGCCGTTGCTAGAGACCACACGCTTGCCCGACAAAAAACGTACTGATTTACCGGTTGTGCGCGCTGAGGCAGTCCATAAAGTATACGGCACTGGCAACAAGGAAGTTCACGCATTAAACGATGCCAATTTTAAACTGCACCCTGGGGAAACACTCGGCGTGGTTGGAGAGAGTGGTTCAGGCAAATCGACCTTGGCCAAAGCATTGGTCCGCCTTGTGGATCCGACATCTGGAGCGATATTTATCAAGGATGAAGACTTTCTTGCCTTTAAAGGAAAGTCACTCGATCAGGCACGCAAGCACATCCAAATGATTTTCCAGGACCCCTATGGCTCATTGAACCCGAGCCATACGGTTGGTTCAATGATCTCACGATCTGCAGAATTAGCCGGCTATTCTTGGAGTGATGCAAAAGCCAAGGCAATAGATTTGCTTGAACTGGTTGGGTTACAGCCTGAAGCCTATTACCGAACCGCGAGAAACTTTTCTGGTGGTCAAAGACAACGCATCGGAATTGCCAGGGCGCTTGCAATGGAGCCGGAAGTCTTGATTGCAGATGAATCTGTTTCTGCACTTGATCTTTCAGTTCAAAAACAAGTTCTACGACTTATGAACAACCTGCAGAAGGATCTTCAGGTCGCAATCATTTTCATTACCCATGATTTGCGCGTGGCTGCACAAATATCAGACTACATAACAGTAATGGAACGTGGGGTCATGGTAGAACTTGGCACTGCCGATGAAGTCTTCAACAATCCAAAACATGACTACACCAAGCGGCTGTTAGATGCAGCGCCGGGTCGTGGTTGGCACCCACCGAGGCTCACTCCCGAAGAAGCTGAGCGAATAGCAGCAAGTATGGAATAGTCATGGGTAACATTACAATGAATGTTCAAGAAATTATTCAGTCATCGTTCGCAAGCGCACGACTTCATTTCAAACGTCGTGGCCATCTTTCCCAGATGGCCCGGTCACCAAGCCCAATTGTCAGGATTGCCGCAAATGCGATGTTGGCAGCTTTGAGCAATGAGCCAGACGACACGATTTTCGAAGATTTGGAATATGACTACAGACTGGCCGGGCACACGCAAATTGCAGATGCAATTCATGATCTTGCCGGCATTTTGGAAAGTGTCTTGGGGAAAAATCTAAAGCAGGCTTAAACCGGTGCTGATGCAAAGCAAAATTCATTTTCAAGTGGCTTTGAACTGACAACTGATGTTGTTAGAATTTTGGCAAGTCTTAGTTCCTAGGCATGGGCTCCAAAATAATTCTGAGCGGTCATAGCGGCCTCTGCATTCGTATTAAGACCTTATTGGTATTTTAGGCATAAATGGGTTATTGTAAGAGCGAGATGAACAAGTAGGAGACAAAAATGAATAGTCCTCAATCCTGTGGTTGTGATCTATGTGCACCTGAATGTTCCTGCGAACAGCAAATTCCCAGCGGTACTAACTGCTGTTGTGGTGAAGTATGCACCTGTGAAGATTGTAATTGCCCGCCAACTTGCGGATGTACTACAAATTCGAAGTGACATCTTTTGTAATCTTGCAGTTCAACTAAGCACAAATTGCAAATCTTGATTTTTAGCTAAGCTATTAATTTGAGCTTTGCCCATTTTTATCAACTTTTGTTGCGAAATTCCAAGCTTGGCGGTGACTTGGTGATGCTCGATGAAAACCGCCATCCTCTACTGGTTTCCTTAGTGTCATTTCATGCTCATACGCCTATAGGCTTTATCTGGTTCACCATAGTCCTTGCTGTCAAATGGAGGCTCGTGTTCCAGAAATGTATATGGGCTTCGATCAGCTTCCGCGATGATGCGTTTTTCTTCTTACGGAAAAATGAAATTGAAGCCTGTTCGATAGAACGGGGCTTTGCTCATCATCCCTTTTGACTGTTCGCTGTGTTTGATTTTCACACCTACTTAGTCCCCCAGAAGTAAGGAATACAAATAGATATTATGAAAAGAGAAATAGTGGCTGATTTCAAAGGAATGTTTGGTGCCGGCTATTTTTATTTTTGATCAAGCGGGCTCAGAATATATTCGGGAAAATCTATTTTTCGCAGAGGCACAATTCGCACTTTGAGCCCAAGCACACTACTCCGTATGGTTGCAATACGATCAGGATGCCAAATGACGCGAAGACAACACGGTATAAATCTCGCCGTAGAGGCACATTCAATTTTTGATTGAAATTATTAAAAAAGGTGTGCGGTTGTCTGCGGCCAAGGGTCTTCAAATACATGACCTTTTTTCCAAAGATCGATCTCTTCTGTTGAACAGAAGCAGTCCCGTAAGGAATCAGTAAATGTTTCGAGCCCGTCACGATCGCCAATAACCGTAAGACGGCAATGGCGGTCCCCAAATTCGGTAAATAGTTCTTTGATTTGACGTTGTAACTCTTCGCGTTCTTCAGGTAAGAGGTTCAAGTCCTCATCCTCTAGTGCTGCGACTTTCCAATAGTTGACAATACCAAGCCCTACACTGCCAGCTGTTTGGTTCCAAAGTAATTGCAGTTTGTCGCGAGTAGGCAACCAAAAGAAACCCTTGCTGCGATAGACGTTTTGACCAAGATAATTGTTATAAACATTCCATAGCCTTTGTGGATGAAAGGGCCTAGGATCTGAAATCAAAATGCTGTCGATCTGGTAATCCTCAGCACCTGCCATCGAACTAGTACCGTGTTTTTCGTCCCATTCTGTCAGCTCTGCTCCAAGCGTTTCCACAAGTTCATGTTTATAGGGTGGTATGGATAGCACATCCATTAGTTTGACGTTTCCCCATTGCATGCCCAAGATATCTGCACCTGGATTTATTGGATGAATAGCCTCACCTACTGTTCGTAGTTGATCTGTGGAAACGCGATCCATTTTGCTCAGCAATATACGGTTAGCAAACATTATTTGCTCGGCCAACAAGTTCTCGATGCCGCGTTTTTTAGCGCCAAGGTTACGAGAAGCAGCAGGTACGATAGATCGCCCAAAATCATGATCTTCTGATATAGCAACCGTGTCTACCACTGATAAAAACCCATGCAAACAAACACCATCGCGGATTCGGATTGCTTCCAAAAGCGGCCAGGGATGGGTACTCCCTGAGGTCTCAATTACAATATGCGTTGCACCGCTTGATTGGAGCTGGTCGACTGCAGCAGCAAATTCTGCAAGACCTGCTGGCCCGCTTATACTACCGGCCGGAATTGATACCAACATCGCGTCCTTTAGCGACAACACTTCACTCGTATCAAGAATTAGACCGTCAATATCAAGTTCGCTCATTTCATTAACGACCACGCCTAAGCGGATATCAGGAAACTCGCGGGCCTGTACCAAAAGGTTTTGCAATAGAGTAGTTTTTCCTGCACCCAGGAAGCCATTTAAAATAGTTATAGGTATTATTTCTGAGATATCATTCATTTGCTGATTTTGCTCTTCTAGTTCGTGAAACCAAGCTAGTGTTCGCGCATATACTGTAGGGATTGGATACGGTCATGGATAAGTACAGCGGTCAGCTGAATACTGCACTCAAGGGCTATGCAGTGATCCCATTCCTTGTAGGTTGCTAGGAGAATTGGCATTTCGTCTTTTAACCTATTTTGGAGGATGATTTGTCTCAATAAAAAGAGCGAACCAGTCCGCGCCTATATGTGTATTAATGTAATAACATTACTTATTTTTTTCCACTGAAATATGAAACCCTATTAGTACCGTGAGGCGAAATTCGATTATTGAGGCAAAACAGATGCCTCCTACAGGGAATCGAGTTTAAGGTTGGACAGGTATCGTCACCGAGAAAAATTCAAACTGAATAAATATCGCTTGGACCGCATACCGGACACTCTTCTTTAGCCTATGTGCCAGAAATGGATATCCACATCTGACAACTTAGTCAGATAGATAGGTTCACTGTATATTAGCCTGATCTGGAAACAGTATAAGCCAGGACTGGTCTTCATTGTGGAAAATACCTTTTCGCCTGCAAAAAAGAGGCTAGCTGACGATCGACCCATAAACTGCGTCACCAGATCAGTCATGCGTTAGCCCGCAGTAGCGTTTTCCTCGATCCATTGCAGCACTTCATCTTCATTCCTGAAGGCCTATTTCCAAGCACCGTTATGTGGCTGAATTTACGAGTGAAATCGGATGCCAAACTAATAAACCGCTGAAAACGTCCGCGCGCATCGTGGGCTATACGCAGCTAATTTAGCGCAAATTTGAGGGTTTTGTGGCAGGTGATTATAAAAAAATCACATGGGAAAGCACAATAAAAACAATACTTTGTTGTAATTAATGGTGCGGGTAGAGAGACTTGAACTCCCACGCCTTGCGGCACCAGAACCTAAAT
>JBCCBE010000098.1:0-11075 GCA_039814425.1 Pseudomonadota bacterium | reverse complement strand
CCGCCACAAGATTGAGAACATGTTCGGTCGGTTGAAGGACTGGCGGAGGGTCTCGACCCGCTATGACAGATGCCCCATAATCTTTATGTCTGCCATCGCCCTCGCGGCAACGGTTTGTTTTGGTTATGAGTCCAGACCCTACGAGAATTCGGCATGCGGTACAGGCCCAGTCGTTCGGCCAAAAAGAAGACCCTAATCCTCTTTCTTTGGCATTAAACGCAACCCAAGATCCGTAAGTTGATTTGTATCAACGTCACTTGGTGCTCCCATAAGGATATCGACCGCCTGCTGGTTCATCGGGAACATAGTAATCTCGCGCAGGTTTTTAGCACCACATAGCAGCATCACGATACGATCTACACCTGCTGCCATTCCGCCATGCGGGGGCGCACCGTATTGGAATGCGCGGTAGAGACCACCGAAGCGCTCCTCCACGGTTTCCTTAGTCAAGCCTGCTATCTCAAATGCCTTGACCATTGTTTCCGGTAGATGATTTCGAATACCACCAGAGGCAATTTCAAAACCATTACAAACCAGATCATACTGAAACGCTTTGATCGTCAGCGGGTCCTGATTTTCCAGTGCATCCATACCACCTTGAGGCATTGAGAATGGATTATGCGAGAATTCGACTTTCTTGTTTTCCTCATCCCATTCATAGAATGGGAAGTCGACAATCCAGCACAATTCAAACCGATCACGATCTACAAGATCAAGTTCTTCGCCTGCACGGGTTCTTGCATCTCCTGCAAACCCTGCAAATTTCGCTGGATTTCCAGCTGCAAAGAAACACGCGTCACCTGCTTCAAGACCAAGTTGCAAACGAATTGCTTCTGCACGTTCCGGGCCGATATTTTTTGCAACCGGACCTGCACCTTCGATAACATCGTTGTTTTCACGCCAGAATATGTATCCAAGTCCCGGCTGACCCTCGCCTTGAGCCCAGGAATTCATCCGATCACAAAAAGCGCGGCTGCCGCCGGTTTTTGCCGGAACAGCCCAAACCTGATTTTTCTCATCCGCATCAAGAATACCGGCAAAGACCTTGAAGCCAGAACCACGGAAATGCTCTGACACATCTTCCATCTCAATTGGATTGCGAAGATCAGGCTTATCAGAACCGTATTTGCGCATCGCTTCATCGTGGGGAATTTTCCGGAATTGCTGCGTCACAGGTTTGCCATCGGCAAAGTCTTCAAACACGCCGCGAAGTACCGGTTCCATTGCGCCAAGCACGTCTTCCTGTTCAACGAAACTCATTTCCAGATCGAGCTGATAAAACTCACCGGGCAAGCGGTCCGCACGCGGGTCTTCATCACGAAAACACGGTGCAATCTGAAAATAGGTGTCAAAACCGGACATCATGATCAGCTGCTTGTATTGTTGTGGTGCTTGAGGAAGCGCGTAAAACTGGCCATGGTGAATTCGGCTTGGTACCAAAAAGTCACGTGCACCTTCAGGCGAAGAGGCGGTTAGAATTGGAGTAGAAAATTCATTGAACCCTGCTCCACTCATTCGGGTACGCATGGCTGAGATGATCTTCGTGCGCATCATAATGTTATGATGGAGTGTATCGCGGCGTAGATCGAGGAAGCGATAGCGTAACCGGATTTCTTCGGGATATTCCGGCTCGTCGAAAACCGGAAGCGGTAATTCAGCAGCCTTTGACAATACTTCGATATTGCGTGCAAAGATTTCGATCTCGCCGGTTGGCAGTTTTGGATTTATCGCATCACCATCGCGAGCCTTTACTTCGCCATCAATGCATATCACCCACTCCGCGCGAACTGTTTCAGCGATACTGAATGCGGCAGAGTCTGGATCAGCAACAACTTGTGTGATGCCATAATGGTCACGCAGATCAATAAACAAAACACCACCATGGTCACGCACCCGATGGACCCAACCTGAAAGACGAATGGATTTTCCTGTATCCTCTTTGCGTAGGGACTCACAGGTATTGCTGCGATAACGTTCGCTGAGAGAAGCTGTCATACGATTTTCCAATGAATGTAGCGTTAGATCCAAGATGGAGCTGATAATTTTCGGGACAAACACATTTCAGTGTTGATTTGTCAAGCTTTACCATCGCTTTCACGCATCTACTAAATTGTAAAATTGCAGCAGACAAGTGCCAGCGCATGGCCTATAGAAACTCGATGGAAATTGTCAGCGATACCAATAATCTCGAAAAAGCCTGCAAATTGCTGGCGCAACACCCCCATTGCACCGTCGATACCGAGTTTTTGCGTGAAAGCACCTTCTGGCCGGAATTATGCCTGATACAAATGGCCGGTCCTGATCACGCCTTTATTGTGGATGTCCTTGCTGACGGGATTTCGCTTGATCCGTTCTTTGAGTTGATGGCCGATAGAGACACGCTGAAAGTATTTCATGCAGCGCGACAAGATATAGAAATTGTACATCACCTATGCGGGGAAATTCCCAATCCGGTATTCGATACCCAAGTTGCGGCAATGGTATGCGGATATGGTGATTCTATTTACTATGACCAATTGGTAAACCGCATCACCGGGGTACGGCTTGATAAGTCGCATCGATTTACTGACTGGTCAAAACGTCCACTTAGCAATCAACAACTGGAATATGCACTTGCAGATGTCACACATCTAAATGATGTATTTGCCGAGATCGAAGCAAAATTAGAACAGATGGATCGACATCATTGGGTGGCGGAGGAGATGGATATACTTACCTCGCCTTCAACCTATGATGTCCCTCCAGAAAACGCCTGGTATCGTTTGAAGCTGCGCGCAAAAAAACCGCGAGAGCTTTTGATTACCCAGAAAGTGGCAGAATGGAGGGAGATCACAGCCCGCCATAATAATGTCCCCCGAGGGCGGGTTATCAAAGATGACGCAATATATGATATCGCCACACGGGCACCCTCTAATATCAAGCAATTAATTGGTTTAAGATCGCTGTCGCGTGGTTTTGACAAGGCGCGATATGGCGATAGCTTGCTGGAATGCATCGCAATGGCAAAGGCAATACCGGAAGAAGACCTGCCCCGCATGCCGCGACAAAGAAGGATGCCCGAAGGTAATTCTGCTGCGACTGAAATGTTGAAAGTCCTGTTGAAAATAATTGCTGAAGAACACGGTGTTGCAGCAAAGATTATCGCTACCGTTGATGACCTTGATAAGATTGCCGGTGATGACAAAGCAGATGTAGCCGCGCTTAAAGGCTGGCGGAAGAAGCTGTTTGGAGACAAAGCGCTTGAACTAAAATCCGGGCATCTTGGACTGGTTTATCGAGACAGGCGAATTCAAGTTGTCGAACTGTAAAGACTGCTTTGATTGTCAGTTTAAATTATCTCTACAGTTACCGATGCATCCAATTCACGCGACAATTGATCGATCCGGTTCATCGGTCTTTCACCGATCAAGTCTTTAAATTCATCTGGAACAACCAAAGCAAAGCGACCTTTTGCGTGTTTACGCAATTTCAGTTTGGGCAAAATGCCCTCCTCTGCTGCGGTAAACAGATAAAGAACTCTAAAAAGAGCCGCGAGCAATCGCGCCTGTCTAGCCGTCTCTTCACTTGCCAGTTTTGAAATTTTCGGCGGTTTCTTACGAACGCCTAAACCCTGATATCTGTGAAATGTCGCAATCGCCAAATAGGCCCGCCCCTCATGGCTAATCGAATTAAATCCAGCGTTGTTAATGATACCAAGCGTTTGCTCAGCACGAAAATCTGACGCTGAACGCCAAACGATGTCGGCAAGATTACAGGCTGCCACCCGCCAGCGTTTTTGGCTCGCGGTTTCCTTTATTCCCAGTGTGTCAAAAGCCTTTCCGGTCCATTCGCCCATTTCGCTGGAATGACCAGGAGACCGGGCGCGAAGGATGGAAAATTCCGTCGTTGCCTGCAAGAGCGCGTCTTGTTCCTGCGTTTTTTGATCCAGTAGTGAATAAAGAAACCCCTCCCTTAGACCGACAGCAGACATCGCTAATGCATCAACGCCCAGGAACTTCAAAGTTTCTTCCATCACGATTGCACCGTAAGGCAAAAGCGGCCTGCGATTACTGGAGATTTCGTCAATGCCAACCATGTCGTCCATCTTGCCCTTTGCAATCAACGAACAGAACTTCCTGAACTCTTTAGCATCTACGGAATACGCATGTACGACTTCCATGGGGTGATCGCATTCATACATGTGTAACCTGCCCAAAGAGCGCCAGGTACCACCCACTGCATAGAAAGTCTTTGGCGCATTTTCCCAATTAAGTTGCGTGCCCTCCAGTATTTTCCGGGTGTGTTTGCGCACGGCAGCCAGATCATCGCCAAATTCCGACTGTAGCCGTAATCCTCCCAATGGCGTCGTTGCACCATTGCCAGACTCAGGAGGAATTTCCATCAGTTCCATCGAGCCGCCACCCAAATCACCCGCGACACCAACAGGTTCATGAAATCCTGATCGAATGCCCTGGGCTGCGAATTCTGCTTCCTGTCTACCAGTAAGAAGAGATACTTTCTTGCCGGAAACCTCTTCTACCCGGGTCAAAAAAGCCTCACCATTCTTCGCTTCACGCGCAGCTGCAGTTGCAAGAATGTGGATTTGGGACACGCCCATCTGCTTGGAAAGAATTGCGAACCGACGCACCGCCCTGATTGCTCTGGCTGACGCTTCCGGATCCAATTCACCGGTTGCGGCAACCCCTTTGCCAAGGCCACACAATATCTTTTCATTGAATAATATCGAAGGAGAACGGGTCAGCCCTTCATAGACTACTTGTCGAACTGAGTTTGAGCCGATGTCAATAATTGCAATTGGACGACGGCTTCCCAGCCGCCCTTGAGCTTCTGTATTTGAATCAGTCTTCAGAAGACCAGCTATCGACAAACCTTTTTGGAGCATCAGTTTTTAACGCTTCCCCTCGACCGGACAAACTTGGGTTTGTCATAAAATAAGTCTGACAATTAAACGATTCTTCTTCGTTGCCGGGAAAAATTTTGCGGGAATCCCCATCTGGTAATATCTCCCAACTCAGCTCGTTATCCAGTAGGTTGCCAGCCATGATCTGATTAAGCACCTGTTGGTGCACTCGCTTGCTTTCCAACCGAACCATGGTTTCTACCCGGCGGTCGAGATTTCGCGGCATCAAATCAGCAGATCCGATATACACAATCGCCTTTTTCGAAGGCAATGGCTTCCCGTTTCCAAAGCACAGGATCCGGCTATGCTCAAGAAAACGCCCGACAATAGATTTTACCCGGATGTTTTCTGAAAGCCCGACAATATTAGGCCGCAGACAGCAAATCCCACGAATTACAAGATCAATCTGAACGCCGGCCTGACTTGCCCTATAAAGCGCATCAATAATCTGTGGATCAACCAGCGAGTTCATCTTAGCCCAGATGTGGCCGCCCTTGCCTGATTTAGCGTGCTCAATTTCCTGCTCTATATGATCCATAATACAGGATCGTAAATTAACCGGCGAAATCACCAGATTCTTGAGTTTACCTGGCTCGGCAGAACTTGTGATGTAGTTAAACACCTGAGACACATCGCCAGCAATTTTATTGTCGGATGTGAAATACGAAAGATCGGTATAAATTCGCGCTGTAATGGGATGATAATTCCCGGTCCCGATATGGACATAATTTCGGATTCCGCGATCTTCACGCCTTACCACAAGGCTCAATTTCGAATGGGTCTTCCAGTCAACAAACCCGAAAACAACCTGCACACCGGCTCTTTCAAGGTCGCGCGACCAACGGATGTTTGCCGCTTCATCAAAGCGTGCTTTTAATTCGACAATTGCCGTAACTGATTTTCCGGCGTCTGCTGCTTCAATTAAAGCTGCAACAATTGGGGAATCGTTAGAGGTTCGATAAAGCGTTTGCTTGATCGCTAAAACATCGGGGTCCCGTGCTGCCTGTCGTATGAACTGAACTACAACATCAAATGATTCGTATGGATGGTGAACCAGAAAATCCTTTTGGCGAATAGCAGCAAAACAATCACCACCATGCTCCCTCACCCGTTCGGGAAAACGGGCGGTGAATGGTGGGTATTTCAAATCGGGTCGTGCAGCGCCAACAATTTCAGAAAGGTTGTTGAGAGCAAGGACTTCGCCAACCTCGGCGACTTGCAAACCATCAACCTGTAATTCAGCAATCACAAGCTGCCGTAGTTTATCGGGCATGGCACTGTCGATTTCCAGCCGGATTAATGTGCCACGACGACGTCGCTTTAATGCGGTTTCAAAAGTCAGAACCAAATCTTCGGCTTCCTCTTCAACTTCAAGGTCACCATCTCTGATGACACGAAAGCTGCCGGAGCCCTTTACAGTGAAGCGTGGATAAAGGTCGTCAATGAATTGCTCAATCACATCTTCCACGCGAACAAATTGAATCTGTCCACGGGCCTGCTTTGGCATTTGCACAAACCGCTCAAGGCCGGCTGGTAGTCGGATAAATGCAGTAACCTGTTGGTTGCTACCTTCTTTCTTGAGGTCAAAAATCAAAGCCTGATCAAGATTGGAAATGAATGGGAACGGATGGGCTGGATCCATCGACAAGGGTGTGAGAACGGGAAAGAGATTATCCTGAAAATAATCCTGCAACCATTCGTATTCTTCCTCAGTTAGCGCATCCGGCCTGGTTATTACAATGCTCTCTTCAACCAATTCTTTTTGCAGCGCCTGCCAATAGGTCTGTTGATCGTGTTGCAACAGTTCAATCGTCTGATTGACCGCATCGAGCTGTTCTGTGGCAGTTAGTCCATCAGCAGAACGGCTATCAACATGTTGCATTTGCTGGGCGGTTAAGCCCGCTACCCGAACCATGAAAAATTCATCAAGGTTATTGGCAGAAATTGAAAGAAACCGAACTCTTTCCAGCAAAGGATTGTTGGGATTGCGAGCTTCTTCCAAAACCCGACGATTGAATTCAAGCCAGGAGAGTTCCCGGTTTTCAAACCGTCCAGGATCATTGAAAATATCTTCAAATTCCTGGTCTTCAACGTCTGCCAGTATACCGGTTAATGGATATGCGCTTTGCTCGGTCATAACGATTTTCTATCATAGATTTATGAAAAATGTGCGTACAATTTCTTATTTGGTTAAATCCAATCGCCATTGAAATTCATCGATATCATGCCAAATAGTTTACCTTATTACAGCATTTTCAATTGCCTTAACGCATTCGCTGCAGTTGAACGGGTTATAGAAGCATTTCTGGATAAGGCTTCTGCATCGATTGCCGCAACAAGGTGCGCCGCCGATTCCAGTGATCGCTCCATCCTGTTTACGCAATATTCGATGACTTTTGGATCAACAACCAATTGCCGATCTGCAAACTGCTTTAACATCACCTGAATTAGTAAATCGTCGTCTGGTTCCTGCAGTTCGACAACTTGCACGGCCTTTAGACGTGAAGCCAGGTCAGGCAATGCAATGTTCCATTCCGAAGGCCAGACGACCGATGTAATCAGGCAACTCAAGGACGCCTGACGGATGGAATTTAGAACATGAAACAATGCCGTATCATCAATTTCTCCAGCACCTGCATCTTCAAGCACAAGGTTTCCACCAGCCAAAATACTCTTCTGGATTTTGTCCATCTGACCATTCAATTGTGAGATCGGGTAAATCACACCTTGGGCACGTTCCAGCCAAACATTTGCCAAATGGGTTTTGCCGGACCCGACTGGCCCTGCAAGCACCAATGCTGAACTGGGCCAATCGGGCCAGGCATCAATAATGTTTATTGCCGTCTGGTTAGACTGACTTTCAATTATGTCTGCGCGCGAATAGGAAACATTTGCCCCAAGATCAAACGGCAATTGGGTCGCGTTTTCTTTGCCAGACTTATCCATATCAGCAGTCAGGTACTTGTCTTTTTGGCATATTGGGTATTCTGGCCTGATTTCCCGGCATAAACTTCACTGCGCAAGTATTGCCGTATGCCAAATCTGGTGACGACACCAACAGCAGCAGCGGCAGGAACAGCGATCAACATGCCGGTAAACCCAAACAACGAGCCAAAAGCAAACAAGGCAAACATCAACCAGACAGGATGCAGCCCAACCCGATTGCCGACCAGTTTAGGCTGAAGAATATTTCCCTCTAAAAACTGCCCTACAAAGAATACTAATGCGGTCAGCACTATCGGCGTATATTCGGGCCAAAACTGAACGATAGCCACACCAATTGACAAAATGAATCCGACAATTGACCCCACATAAGGAACAAACGAAATTAATCCGGCAAAAAGCCCAATTAACAAGCCAAAGTTGACCCCGAGCATCGTTAGGCAAATTGCATAAAATACTCCAAGGACGATACAAACCGTCCCCTGACCGCGAACAAACCCGGCAACCGCACGATCAATGTCTGTGAATAATTCGCGTATCGTTTGACGATGATCGAGCGGCAACCATGAATCAACCCGCTCAACCATATGGTCCCAATCATACAATAGATAAAATGCCACGACTGGCGTGACAACGAGCAACGAAACGATACTTATGAGTGATTTTCCCGAAGCCCAAATCTGCTTGAGAACGGTTGATACCCAACCAGCTCCCTCACGCATAATTGCGTTCAGATTATCTTGTAGGGACTGCCCCTCATTGCCGATGATATCGCGCACCCAACGCACTTCCGTAGACGCGATTAGAGTTTGCAACCGGCCGACCAATTCCGGCAAGCGCTCCAAAAAGCCTACAATCTGGTTACCCAAAATGGGAACTAGAACCATCAAAAACAGTACGAACAACAGCACGAATAGGAACATGATGATAATTGTTGCGAATAAGCGGCTGGCGCCCATACGTTCAAATGCATCAGCGACCGGGTCTAGAAAATAAGCAAGAGCCATGCCTGCCAAAAACGGGAGTAAAATATCTGAAAACAACCAGACAAACCCCATCAACACGCAAAACGCCAGCAACCAGAAATAAATCTGTTGTCTTACATTTAAACCGGTGATCTTTGACATCAGCTACTCCCGAAAGGAAAATCCTTGTGTTACAGAACGTGCAATAAACATGTTCTGTCAATCAATGCACTGCATATAACAATCAGGGTGCTTATGTCCAAATCTAATACCCAACAAGCAAATGGCCTCACCTATGCCGATTCTGGTGTTGATATTGATGCTGGCAATGCATTTGTTGAAGCAATCAAGCCGGCAGTAAAATCTACAGCGCGAACTGGGTCAAATCCTCAAATCGGTGGCTTTGGCGGACTATTTGACCTTGCTGCAACCGGCTTCAAGGACCCGGTTCTGGTCGCTGCTAATGATGGGGTTGGCACAAAGTTGAAGATCGCAATTGAATCGGGAATTCACGACACCGTCGGGATTGATCTGGTTGCCATGTGCGTCAATGATTTGATTGTTCAGGGTGCCGAACCACTGTTTTTCCTTGACTATCTTGCAACCGGCAAGCTGGAAATCGACGAAGCAAGTGCTGTAATCAACGGCATTGCTGAGGGATGCAGGCAGGCAGGCTGCGCCCTGATCGGTGGTGAAACCGCAGAAATGCCCGGCATGTATGCCAATAAGGATTACGATCTGGCCGGTTTCTCAGTCGGCGCTGTTGAGCGAGACAGCATTCTTCCATCCAATGATATCATAGAGGGCGACGTTATTCTGGGACTTACATCCTCTGGGCTTCACTCGAACGGATTTTCACTGGTCAGAAAAATTGTTGAACAAGAAAATCTCGACTGGCACGCTCCTGCCCCGTTTGATGTCGGTCAGAACCTGGCACAAGCATTACTTGAGCCAACAAAAATCTACGTTAAGCCGATACTCGCTGCGATGAAGTCTGGCTTTCACATCAAAGCACTTGCACATATTACCGGCGGCGGCTTTACCGAAAATATTCCCCGCGTATTACCAGAAGAGTTGGGGGCGACAATCAACCTTTCTGGCATAACCGTTCCGCCTGTCTTCAAATGGCTCAGTCAGGTCGGTGGCATAGAAGAAGCGGAAATGTTGCGAACATTCAACTGCGGTATTGGCATGGTGATCATAGTCTCTGGCGAAGATGCTTCTGCCTGTGCAGATATTCTGACCAGCAATGGCGAGACTGTCGTTGAATTTGGTTCAATCACAACAAATGCGCCAGGTCAGGTAACATTTGCAAATTCATTGGGCGTTTGATGTCTGGCAGAAAAAAATTAGGCATACTGATTTCTGGACGCGGCTCCAATATGGAAGCGATTGTTGCCGCGACCCAAAATGAAAGCTATCCGGCACGCGTTGAAGTCGTGATTTCAGATAATCGTGAAGCGGCGGGCCTTGAGACCGCAAAATCAAATCGGATAAAAACAGTTGCAATCGAGCGCCGAAGCGGTGCTTCAAGGCAAGATCACGAGGCGGCAATTGTTAAGGCGTTGGATGGGGCCGGTATCGATTTAATTTGTCTTGCCGGGTATATGCGTATTCTTTCAAAGGCTTTTACCGAACGTTATGAAGGCCGGTTGATCAACATTCATCCAAGCCTGCTGCCTGAATATAAGGGGCTTGATACGCATGCCCGGGTTATTGCAGATAAGGGCACAACGCATGGCTGCACAGTTCATATCGTCAATGACGAAATGGATGGCGGAACAATTTTAGCTCAAACAAGTGTGCCGGTTTTTGAAGACGATACCGAGACAATCTTGGCGGGTCGGGTATTAGCGCAAGAACATAAGCTTTATCAGAAAGTCATTCGCGAAATCTTTGAAGGCAGGTTTGCTCATCTTGGAATGGTGACAGACGGTTGAGCGTATTACGAAATTTGAATTGACCTAGATGCTTATTTTTTACAAAGTTCTTAAAACATAACAGAGGTGCCAAATGTTTCGGATTTTTTGCGCGATTTTATCAATCTCTATTGTACTGGTTTCTGCATTTTCAGAGCCCATAGAAGCTCTTGAAAGACCAATCCCGGAATGCACATCTGAAAAAGTGCTTAGAAAACTTGTCAAACGCTTCAACAAAACAGAAAAAATTTATTGGGAAAATCGTGGCCTCCAACTAGTGGAAGTCCATAATCCACACCATCATTCAACCAATCCGTTTCCGGATTCACCGTGGGATCGCCATTACTG
>JBCCBE010000119.1:0-6916 GCA_039814425.1 Pseudomonadota bacterium | reverse complement strand
TTCATCCGCACCATCGGCCTCGCCCGTGCTGAGGCTAAACTTACCTTGGCCAACCTCGCTTATAACTTTGACCGCCTCATCTTCCATGAGCGCAAAAACGCCATGGCATGACTCCGTCTGAAATCAGTCAAAACGCCATTAAATCACAAAAAAATCGCCGCTCAGGCGTGCTCAGCAACGCGCCTGACGTTCCACAAACGGCAAAGGAGGCTTAAATCCTCGGTTCTTGCGGGTGTCCAGCTGAAGCAGATCGGGTCCTTGCGGTTTGATTTTGGCGGGATGTTTGCCCAGGCGCTTTGGTCAGCAACCATCGCCCTTATCCAATCGGCGTCATAGGCCTTGTCTGCCAGCACCACCTGCCCTGTCTTGAGGTCACCAAGCAGTTCAGCCGCAGCCACAGCATCATGCGTTTGACCGGGTGTGATGTCGAGCTTAACGGGCAGTCCGTTCTCATCAGTCACAGCATGGATTTTCGTAGTAAGACCACCCCGGCTTCGTCCAAGACATCGATCTGGATGGCTTTTTTTAAAGTGGCGGCTGAGTGATGAACACGCACGCTCGTGCCATCAATCATGCGAACGTCACCGTCATAAGCCTCTGTAATTGCGTCCATAATCTGATCCCATATGCCGGCATCCGCCCATCGCCGGAAGCGATTGTAGCAGGTCGTATATGGACCATAGCGCTCCGGCAAATCCGCCCATGGCGCGCCCGAGCGGAGTACCCAGAAAATCCCGTTTAAAACCCGGCGGTCATCCACGCGCGGAACACCGCGAGATTTCTGGAGCAAAAGCGGCTCGATGACGCCCCATTCAAAATCAGTCAAATCGTATCGGCCCATCGCATTCTCCTTTGCAGGAGAATGAATCACAATACCGCCGCTCTGGGAATCCCGTTTATGAGTTTACGGCCTAAATTTCTGGCAAAACTGATACAACGGCACAACTACAGTTACGGTTGAGTGTTGTATTGGACTTCAGATTGCTTATACCCAAGGTGTCTCATGGTTATATGCTATTGAAGGAATCTGTTTGTGCCGAAAGATTTTGCGCTAATTGGCGCTGCCGGCTACATCGCCCCCCGGCACTATCAAGCAATTAAAGATACCGGCAATCGACTAGTCGCAGCTGTGGATAAGACAGACTCCGTTGGGATTATCGATTCATACTTCCCAGATGCGCGATTCTTCACAGAATTCGAACGCTTTGACCGCCATATAGACAAACTGCGCCGCCGCGATGACAAAGTCGACTACATCAGCGTATGCTCACCGAATTATCTCCATGACGCGCATATTCGATTTGCATTGCGCGCCCAATGTGATGCAATTTGCGAAAAACCTCTTGTCCTTAATCCATGGAATATAGATGCTCTGTTGGAGATCGAAAAAGACACCGGTCGCCGCGTCAATACGATCCTACAACTGCGGCTACACCCCAAGATCATTGAACTTAGGGACCGTATTCGATCTGGACCACAAGAACGTCGTTACGAAGTGGACCTAACCTATATTACATCACGTGGAAATTGGTATTTGAATTCGTGGAAAGGTGAAACCTCAAAGTCTGGAGGCGTAGCCACGAATATTGGCGTTCACTTCTTTGATATGTTGCATTTTTTGTTTGGCGATTTAAAAGAAAATACCCTGCACTACTCTTCCCCAGTAACTGCCAGCGGCTACTTAGAATATAACCTAGCCCGCGTTCGTTGGTTCCTTTCGACAGATTACCATTCGTTGCCGGACACAGTGAAGGAACGAAAGCAACGAACATATCGATCTATTACAGTTGATGGTGAAGAAATCGAGTTTTCGGGAGGTTTTACCGATCTGCACACTTTAAGTTATCGTGAGATCCTCGCAGGCAATGGCTTTAGACTAACGGATAATCGCACATCCATTGAAGCCGTATCAACTATTCGCAACTCTGAGCCAAAAGGCCGAATTGGTGAATACCACCCATTTATTGACAAGATTGAAATTTAGTGACCAAGCAAAAGACTGATCTAACTCAAGAGATTCGATCAAACCGATGATACACAATAGTGCGATTGTGGATATGGGTGCTACTATCGGCGAAGGCACGAAGATATGGCATTGGGTGCATGTTTGTAGCGGCGCACGCATTGGGAGCTCGTGCTCGTTAGGCCAAAATGTTTACATTGGCAACAACGTTAGAATTGGCAACGGCGTACGCATTCAAAATAATGTTTCAGTCTATGACAATGTAACCCTAGAAGATGAAGTATTCTGCGGCCCCAGCATGGTCTTTACCAACGTCTACAATCCGCGCGCGCAAGTTGATCGCAAGTCCGAGTATCGCGATACTTTAGTGCGCCATGGCGCGACATTGGGCGCCAACTGCACCATCGTTTGCGGCGTCGAGGTCGGAAAATACGCATTTGTCGGCGCCGGCGCTGTTGTACGGCAAAATGTACTGGACTTTGAGATGGTTGCTGGCGTCCCGGCAAGACGCATCGGATGGATCAGCGCCAATGGACATCGACTCAATTTGCCGCTGGCTGGTACCGGTCAATCGACCTGCCCGGAGATGGGAGAAGTCTATACATTGGAGCATGAGACCGTGCGAAGGCATGTAAAGCAGCCGTGAATATCCCATTTATCGACCTTGAAACGCAGTATCAACGCATGAAGCAGCGTATTGACGCCCGCGTTCAAAGCGTCCTTGACCATGGCAAATACATTATGGGGCCAGAGGTAGCTGAACTTGAAGATAATCTTTCCGCGTATGTAGGATGCCGTGAGACCATTACCTGCGCAAACGGAACCGACGCCTTGCTAATGGCTCTCATGGCACTTGAAATTGGCCCTGGAGATGCAGTTTTTACGACTTCATTTTCATTCTTTGCTACTGCTGAGGTTATACCCTTAGTGGGTGCAACTCCAGTGTTTGTCGATATTGATAGCTCGACCTACAATATAGATCCCAACGCGCTTCGCGAGGCAGTAGACCGAATAAAAAAACAAAAAAACCTTCGCCCCAGAGCGGTGATTAGTGTCGACCTGTTTGGCCTGCCAGCAGACTATAGACAGATTGAGCCTTTGGTACGTTCAGAGAACATGGACCTTATAGAAGATGCAGCACAAGGTTTTGGTGGCAGCATTGATAGCCGACGTGCTGGCAACTTTGGCACAGTCGCGACAACCAGTTTTTTTCCCGCTAAACCGCTAGGCTGCTATGGTGACGGGGGTGCTCTTTTTACCAACGATGTAGACCTCGCCGAGAAGCTTCGCTCGATAAGAGTTCACGGTAAAGGCAACAGCAAATATGACAATGT
The DNA here is from genome assembly GCA_039814425.1 of Pseudomonadota bacterium. Classification (GTDB taxonomy): domain Bacteria; phylum Pseudomonadota; class Alphaproteobacteria; order Rhizobiales; family Rhizobiaceae; genus JAALLB01. The sequence goes on along the minus strand of JBCCBE010000119.1, from coordinate 3,619 downwards.
CCGCATCGGATTGAACAGTCGGCTTGATACGCTACAAGCTGCTATCCTGCTCGAAAAACTAGATATCTTTCCTGAGGAATTGGCAGGACGCGAGAATGTGGCTAATCAATACAAAAGTGCTCTCGGCGACCACCTTATTTGTCCCAGCATACCGGTTGGATTTCAATCGAGCTGGGCGCAGTTTACGGTGCGACCGAAAGATGGCCCCCGCGAGGTAATCCAGGGATCCTTAAAAAAGGCTGGCGTTCCAACATCGGTTTATTATCAAAAGCCGCTTCATCGACAACCAGCATTCTCCGACATCAAATGGTCTTATGACTTACCAAACTCAGAAAGGGCGGCTGACGAAGTATTTAGCTTACCAATGCACCCTTATGTCAATCCTAAAACGATCAGGCGGATAGCTGAGGTTGTAACTGAAATAGTAGCCACTTCTTAGGCCACGACGGGCTCACTACCGGTTGTTCCTCAATCCTGCCTGAACCTTAGCATTCTTTTCTTGTTAATCTGGTGCTTTAATTAAACACAATATGAGAATCCTAATTCTATCTCAGCTGGCTGGAGCACCGCGATATGGTATGGCGCTCAGAAATTACTATTGGGCAGCTGAGTTATCAAAAATGGGGCACGACGTTACGATAGTAGCATCTTCTTATTCTCACACGCGACACACGCAGCCTCACCACGAAAAAGCAAATACAGAAACGAATATAGATGGCATTCGATACATCTTCCTAAAAGGTGTTAGATATAGTCAGGCTAGTGCAATAGGGCGCGCGAGATCAATGTTGCGCTATGAATGGTTTCTACGGAGATTTCCTTGGTCTGATGAGGAGCCGTATGAACTAATAATTGCCTCATCGCCGCCACCTTTTGTTTTCTTCTTTGCTTATCAGCTAGCCCGACGTTGGCACTCTCGATTAATTTGCGATATCCGTGACTTATGGCCACTTACCCTTCTGGAACTTGGCGGAATGCCAAAGTTTCATCCCGTCGCCGCTCTGATGAGCGCAGCGCAGTCCTTTGCATGCCGAAAAGCCGATCTAGTGACAGCCGTCCCCACCAATGCAGCAGCCTATCTTGAGAACTTTGGTCTACCGACGCATCGATTTATGCCTTTGCCAAACGGCATTTATGATCCAGATGCGCCCCCAGAACCATTATCTGCCACCCATATAAACAGAATTTCAGCGCTCAAAGAAAAGGTTGATCTTATCATCGGTTATGCTGGCGCAATGGGTGTAGCAAACTCTCTACATACACTCATCGAAGCGCTTTCAATCGCAAAGGTATCCGTAGGGGCCGTCCTCGTCGGACACGGTTCTTTGCGAAATGACCTCATATCTCTATCAAATGAACTTGGAGTTGCGGAACAGGTAGAATTCCTAGATCCGATTCCAAAATCTATGATTAGGGACTTCCTCGCTAAAATGGACGCCAATTTTGTTGCAGCTAAAGTATCTAAAATATACCAATATGGCGCAAGTCTGACCAAGGTGAATGACTATCTCCTTGCTGCTAAGCCTATCATTTATTGTGTTGGAGACCCGAATAACGCAGTACAGCAAAGTGGAGGGGGCATAATCTGTAAACCAGAGAACCCTACCTCAATTGCTGCGGCGATGGGTCACTTGGCTAGCATGTCTTCCAAAGATCGCAAGATAATGGGACATAAAGGTCTTGAATGGGGATTACAGCATCAGCTCATATCTCTCCAAATGAAAGAGCTTCTACAAAAAATTGAAGATTTACCCATTAGATAAAATGAAAAAGCGCTCTTTGTTTTCGCCACCAAACCACAGTGCGGCAACAAAGATTTCCACAAAATCAAAAATTATGGAAGCAGTATGAAACACTTCATAAATCGCAACGTTCAAAAAGAAAAAATCGCCATTATTGGTTTGGGTTATGTCGGCCTACCGCTAGCTGTTGCGTTCGGAAAACATTTGGAAACAATTGGTTTTGATGTAGATAGTACTCGAATAAATGAGCTAAAAGAGAATTTTGATGGAACTCTTGAAATAAGTGAGAAAGAACTTCGTGCCGCCAATAAACTAGAATTTAGTAATGATTCTTCCTGTCTAGATAATTGCTCAATATTCATTGTTACAGTTCCGACTCCCGTCGACGATCAAAAAAATCCCAACTTTCAGCCTCTTGAATTTGCTTGTGAAACGATCGGCAAAAAGATCAAACCAGGGAGTATTGTTGTATTTGAATCAACTGTTTATCCCGGTGCTACTGAAGAACTATGCGTTCCTATTCTGGAAAAAAATTCAGGGTTAAAATTCAATCGAGATTTCTTCTGCGGCTATAGCCCCGAAAGGATCAATCCTGGTGACAAGCTTCATCGCCTACCGGATATAGTGAAGATAGTATCAGGTTCTACTCAAGACACCGCTGAGTTTTTGGAATTACTTTATGGCATCATAGTGACCGCCGGAATTTATGTAGCAAGCAGTATAAAGGTCGCTGAAGCTGCGAAGGTGATCGAGAATACACAGCGCGACTTGAATATTGCATTGATGAACGAACTTGCGCTGATATTCAACAGATTAAACATCGATACTGAAGAAGTATTGGAAGCAGCAGGCACGAAATGGAATTTTTTACCCTTTCGACCAGGCCTTGTTGGCGGTCACTGTATTGGCGTTGATCCTTACTATCTTACTTACAAGGCCAAACAAACAGGTTATAATCCTGAAATTATTTTGGCTGGACGCCGTATAAATGATAATATGAGCGAACACATAGCAACGCAGATAATAAAGCTCATGATACAAAAACGAATCCAGGTCGCTGATTCCCGCGTTTTAATATTAGGGTTAACGTTCAAAGAGAATTGCCCCGATACCAGAAATAGCAAGGTATTTGACCTTGTTATTCACCTTCAAAAATTTGGGGCATCAGTTGAAGCTTATGATCCATGGATTGACCCCGAGGATTTTGCGGAAAGTTGCGTGAAGGTGAAACCCGAACCAGAAGGACCTTATGATGCCATTGTATTGGCGGTGGCACACTCCCAATTCATAGAACAAGATAGATCTTATTTTAAAAACTTGGTGACCGAGAATGCGGTAATTTTTGATGTAAAATCTAAGTTGCCCACAGATTTGTCAGATTGCCGTTTGTAAATTTGCAAGAGTTCACGCATGGCACTGGTTTATTCGCTGCTGTCTTTTTTAAAGCTCCAGGGAAGTAAGCGTACGGGCGTGCCCCCAATGTATTGGTTTTCTGGTCACTGGAGACAACATTTTTTGAACTTTTTGCCTAATCCGCAGTAACCGTTCGGTGATGGCCGCCTTACTTGATTGAGTAAGAAGGAGTATCCAGGAGAACTTCTCCTGATTACTCCTAGGTGCTTGTATGGATACGCAGATTATTGTTGAAGGCCGCCGTCGTCGCTGGTCCTCTCCCTGAAAGTTGCTCCATTTATGAGTTAGTGTTTTCGTTGATTATGAAAGGAAGCACTGATGAAGCGTAACCGCCCGATTGAGACCGCCTGGCTTGGTTTGACGTAAGATCTTATGTTCCGTCGTTATTGGCGTCGTTAACGACGTTGTTTGGATCGGAGCGGTTTTGTGCGGCATGAAGTGATTGTCGGTGTTGAGCGCCGGCG
>JBCCBE010000068.1:0-17665 GCA_039814425.1 Pseudomonadota bacterium | reverse complement strand
ATTCAAAATCCTTATCAACCTTTCCGCGAAGCCTCGAAATATGAACATCGACCACATTGGTCTGTGGGTCGAAATGATAGTCCCAGACTTTTTCAAGCAACATTGTTCGCGTTACAACTTTTTCTGCGTTCTGCATTAGATAGGCAAGCAGACGAAACTCTCTTGGTTGCAGGAGTATTTTCGTACCATTACGCTTTACACTATGGGCCAGACGGTCCAATTCAAGATCGCCGACTTTCAATAGTGTTTCTGTCTCGCCACCGCCAAGGCGTTTGCCCAATACTTCAACACGGGCGAGCAATTCGGAAAAAGCATATGGTTTGGTGAGATAATCATCGCCACCCGATCTTAATCCTTCTACCCGATCATCTACTTCCCCAAGTGCTGATAAAATGAGTGCCGGAGTGTTATCGCCAACATCACGTACTTGCTTTAACAACGAAAGGCCATCGAGCTTTGGCAACATGCGATCCAGTATGAATATGTCGAACTCTTCTGATTGGGCAAGGTGAAGTCCAGTTTCTCCATCACTGGCAAGCGCAGGCGTATGGCCTGCCTCTTTCAAGGCGCGAACCAGATATCCTGCTGCATCGATATCGTCTTCTACAATTAAGATTCTCATACGCCTAACTTATACCTTCAACACCGTAAGGAAAAGTACGACCCGCTCCCGGGGGAGGAGCGAGCCGTTTGATGCATCCCGTCTGGAAGCGGCCGGTAAAGCGACGGAATACAAATAGTTTCCAGTTGCGTCTATCCCCGACGGATCGGGACCGGAATAAAGATTGCACGATCCTGGCGCTCGATCTGCAACAGAGCAGATTTTCGACCTTCCTGGCGTGCTGATTTCAACTGATCTTGCAGTTCAGTTGCACTATCAATCGGATTGCCATTGATGCCTTTTATTACATCACCAACCTGAAGACCTTTTCGGGCTGCCGGGCTACCTGGTTTGACACCAGCAACAACCAGTCCATTTTCGGTCTTCTCCAGGGCAATCCCGAGTTTGCCCAATCGTAGAGGTTTGGAACTGTCATCACCGGCTACGCCGTTCGATACGCGTTGAAGCGTGCCGAGCTCTACAGCTATTGTCTGCTCTTCAGCATTGCGCCAGATGTTCAATTTCACTTGTGAATTTGGCTCAAAGCCAGCAATCACCCTGGCAAGTTCCTTTGGCCCTTTGATGGGTTTACCTTCAACTTGCGAGATTACATCACCTGAACGTAAGCCTGAGGTTTCTGCCGGACTGCCTTCTTCTATGGCGGTAATGATTGTACCTTGTTTAAGGTCAAGGCCGAGCGATTCTCCAATTTCTGATGTCATTGGTTGAATTTGGACCCCAAGCCAACCGCGTGTAACAGAACCATCTTCGATCAGGTCCGTAACAATTTCATCTGCAAGAGCCGCCGGAATTGCAAAGGCAATACCGACATTGCCGCCCGATGGCGAGAAAATCGCGGTATTAACACCAATTACCTCACCGCTTAGATTAAACGTAGGTCCACCAGAATTGCCCTTGTTAACTGCAGCATCAATCTGGACGAAATCTTCATATCGGCTCGCGCCAATTTCACGGCCATGCGCTGACACAATTCCAGCAGTAACCGTACCACCGAGACCAAACGGATTTCCAACCGCAACAACCCATTCACCAACGCGCGGACGATCATCGCCGAACTCAACATAGGTGAATTCCTGATCTGCTTCGACCTTCAAGACAGCCAGGTCAGTTCTTGGATCAGTGCCAATTAATTTTGCGTCATATTCACTACCATCATTGCTGACAATTGTGAATTTGGAACCGTTTTCGACTACGTGGTTATTGGTGACAACATAACCATCATCTGAGACAAAGAAACCGGATCCCTGGGAGGCGCCAAAGCGTTTGCCTCTTGGACCACGATTTGGTTCACCACGAGGACTGCGGCGGAAAAACTCTTCAAAGAAACGTCGTCCGTCTCGATCCAGGTCAAACTGCTCCTCAGCACTGGCTACTTCAAGTTTTGCTTCAACCCGTACGCTGACAACCGCGGGAGAAACAGCGTCTACCACATTTGCAAAACTGAAAGTCGCGGGTGCTTCTACCTTGACCGCATCAGCATAAGACTGCGTGACGGGTGATATATTACCACCACCCAGTGTAAAACCGGCAACACCAGCTGCAATAGCGGTAGCCATAAGGCCCGCGCGAAATTTTGTAAGTGAAAAGCGGGATTTGTCCTGCATAGTGTCCTCTCTCTTATTTCTACCAAGCAACCTATGGAAATTCTTTTGGCTAACTTGTGTGATCCCAATATGGGAAAGAGAGGATTACGAATTAATGTCCGCAAAATTAAACTTTGGTAATACTAGATTTTTCGAATATTTTTCAAATACTTAATCTGAGTATATCGTCGTAACCTTTGCACCTTTTTCCAGTGTTTTGTGGACCGGACATTTATCAGCGATCTCAAGCAGCTTGGCTTTGAGTGCTTCATCCTTGACACCGGAAACAGTTACTTCGCGTCTGAATTGATCAATTTTTCCGCCGCCAACTTGCTCGTCATGCGTGCAGTTTTCGCAGTCCTTCGCGTGAACCTTTCCATGGGAAACGCCAACCTTGATCGCTCCGATATCCAGCTTTTTAAAATCTGCATACATTCGGATAGTCATTGAGGTACAAGCTCCCAACGCAATCGACATATAGTCATATGGAGAGGGTCCGGAATCCGTTCCGCCAACCGCTTCCGGTTCATCTGCAAGTAAATGGTGATTACCTGAAACAACGGCATTCTGAAATTTACCTACGCCGGTTTCTGCTACGGTTACTTCTTGCGCCTCGTCCTCTTCTGAGACCTGGCGCGCGCCCAGATAGCGCGCGCTCCAGGTGGCAATCATTGATGCAACAAATTTAGCATCCGCATCCTTGCTGACCAGATGATCTGCGGTATCAAGCGAAACAAAACTCTTGGGATGTTTGGCACTTACAAAAATCTTCGTGGCATTATCAACGCCAACTGTATCATCAACCGGCGAGTGTAATACCAAGAGCGGTTTCTTCATTTTGGAAACCCGTTCCAATACATGATTGTTTTGAAGATCATCTAGGAACTGTTTGCGGATTGTAAATTCACGCCCTCCTAATATTACCGCGGCCTCCCCTTCTCCTTCGATCTCATCCAACTTTGCACCGAAATTGTGCACGACGTGTTCTGCCTCCGCTGGTGCGCCAATGGTTGCCACTGCTTTTACTTCATCAATATCACTTGCAACCGATAAAACAGCAGCACCGCCGAGTGAATGACCAATTAGCAAGGATGGCGCCTCAAAGTGCTCTCGCAAATACTCTGCTGCAAGGACAATATCCTGCCGGTTGGAAGAAAAGTTGGTGGATGCGAAATCACCACCGCTTTTTCCAAGGCCTGTAAAGTCAAACCGCATAACCGCAATGCCAAGGCTAGAAAGTTCCGCGGCGATCCGACGGGTCGCGTGTAGTTCTTTGGAGCAGGTAAAGCAGTGCGCAAAAATTGCATAGGCTTGTACCGGGCCTTGCGGCAAATCCAGTCGTGCAGATAACTTCGCCCCAAGACTACCGTCAAAATCAATACGCTGAGTCGTTCCCATCTTACATCCTCCTCTGTTGGGGAGCAGGATGACATGCAAACCCAAAGGCGCAAGTATTTATTGCATCAACTTTTTCTTATTCATCAAGAAGCTTAGAAAGCCTCTGCTTTTCTTCTTCACTGAGTTTACTCACAGATCCCGTCTCAACTTTTCTGGCGTTTGAAAAACGCCAAATTGCGATCATACCTAGACCAACAAGCAGGAACGGGATGCCCCAAAGAAAATAGGTACGGAGATTAACTGGCGGCTTCAGTAGAACAAACTCGCCATAACGGGCAACTAAGAAGTCGAGGATTTCCTCATCACTTGCGCCTTCGACCAATTGTTCGCGCACTAGAAGACGTAAATCCCTTGCCAGTTGAGCGTCTGAATCATCGATGGATTGGTTTTGGCAGACAAGACAGCGGATTTCCGCTGACAAAGAACGAGCCCGAGCTTCAAGCGCTGGATCGCTCAACACTTCATCTGGGTTAACCGCAAACGAAGGTATTATGCTCATAAACAGAAGAAAACATGCCAGTAGCGAACTAAACCCCTTATGCATGTGCCGGTTTCCGCCTTGTTTTAGGTGCAGTAGGTGCACCAATGCGAAGCCTGCGATCACATAGAGAGAAAAATCCGCCAAACGCCATTAAAATTGGACCCAGCCAAACAAGCAACACCTGCGATTTCCACCATGCCCGCACCACTGTTCGGCCTTCTTTATCTGTATCACCGACAGAAATATAAAGTTGTGAAAAACCAATTGTGCGGATCGCGGCTTCCGTCGTCGGTGTACCTGATGCGGTGTAAACCCGCTTGGATGGAACAAGTCTGAAGATTTCTACACCGTCTTTTTGAACAGACACCTGCAATTCATCAGCGATAAAGTTTGGTCCCTTTATGCGACGTGCGCCATTATGGATAAGGGTGTATTCTTCGATCTGCATCTGTTCAAGCGGCTTCATTGCCTTGCCTGTTTCGCTGCTAAACGCTGTTGCACCTACAATACCGAGCACCAACACGCCAAGACCAAAGTGAGCAAAAGCGGTTCCCCAGACACTGCCGGGCAATCCTCTCAATCTTGCCCAGATAATGGTTGCGGAAAATGAGCGAACATTCGCACGTTGATAAATTTCAGCAAATGCACCGATCATAACCCAAACTGCCAGACCAACAGCAACCGCTGCCAGTACCGGCGCATCACTGCTATAGGCGAGCACAGTAATGACGGTAATCAGTGCAGCTCCTGCAATAAAGTAAAGACGCTGTAACACCGGCAGGAAGTCTGCCCGTTTCCACGATAGCAGCGGCCCAAATGGCACCGCCATTAATATCGGGATCATTAATGGTACGAATGTTAAATTGAAGTAGGGAGGGCCGACCGAAATCTTTGACCCGTCTACTGCTTCAAGAAACAACGGGTATAGGGTTCCCACCAAAACCGTAGCGCAAGAAACCGCCATGAAGAGATTGTTGAAAACCAGCGCGCCCTCGCGCGAAAGCGGTTGGAAAAGACCGCCCTGTTGCAACGTTCCTGCCCGCAATGCAAACAACGCAAACGAGCCGCCAATGAAGATCAACAGAATTGCTAATATGAATACGCCACGGCTTGGGTCTGATGCAAAACTATGAACCGACGTTAAAACTCCAGAGCGGACAATGAAAGTGCCAAGCAACGAAAGGGAAAACGTTAAAAGCGCTAAGAGCACGGTCCAGATTTTCAACGCATCGCGTTTTTCCATTACCAGTGCTGAATGAATAAGCGCTGTTCCGGCAAGCCACGGCATGAAGGATGCGTTTTCTACTGGGTCCCAAAACCACCAACCACCCCAGCCGAGTTCATAATAGGCCCAGTAGGAACCCATCGCTATTCCAGCCGTCAGAAATATCCAGGCCACCAGCGCCCAGGGCCGGACGAAGCGTGCCCAAGCGCCATCAATACGCCCACTGATCATTGCAGCGACCGCAAAGGAGAACGTTAGAGAAAAGCCTACATATCCGACATAGAGAAGTGGCGGATGAATTGCCAAACCAATGTCCTGCAAGATCGGATTTAGATCGCTACCTTGCGGCGGCACGACTGCCAGTCGCTGAAATGGATTGGAGGTAAAAAGAATAAACAGCAGAAATGATACTGTAATCCATCCCTGCACAGCCAAAACATTTGCCTTAAGAGAGGATGGTATATTTTGTGCAAAAGCCGCCAAAAGTGCAGAGAAAAGCGCCAGTATCAATACCCAAAGAAGCATGGAACCTTCATGGTTCCCCCACACGCCAGTGATCTTATACAATAGCGGTTTATCTGTATGAGAATTCTGCCACACATTTACGACTGAAAAATCCGAGTTTACGTAAGCATAGGTTAGTGCTGCAAAGGACGCTGATATTGCGATGAACGTAGCTAATGCAGCGACACTGCCAAGATGCATCAGGCCCGCGTCCTGACGTCTTGCTCCAATCAGCGGAACAAATGACTGCAGGATGCTTAGGCCAAGCGCTAAGATCAATACAAAGTGGCCGAGTTCAACAATCACTATTCGCCCTCACCCTTCCAGACTTCCTTTTCCCTTAATATATCTTCCAATTCTTTTGGAACATAATTCTCATCATGTTTGGCAAGAACGGTGTCTGCCGTAAAGGTCTGATCAGCGTTCAACGTGCCCTCTGCGATAATCCCCTGGCCTTCACGAAACAAGTCAGGCAGCAATCCGTCAAAAGAGATCTTAATGTTATGCGCGCCGTCAGAAACTATGAAACTGACAATGGCATCTTGTTTGGAAACGCTTCCTTCCTTAACCAATCCTCCGACACGAAAGGTCTGACCAGGAACTGCCTTTCCATGCTCTATGATATCTGTAGGATCATAGAAAAAAACAATCTCGTCGCGCAAGGCTGTGGCAGCAAGGAAAACTGCAAGCGCGATTACTGAACCGATGACGGCAATGCTGGTGAAGCGTTTTTGTTTCCGAGTCACTGAACCCGACCTCCTTCCAGAATTCGCCGGAGTTCAGCCGCATACTCCTGATCGTCTGCAAAGGTTTCTACGGCTGTCTTATAGGCTGCTTTAGCACTTGGTTCGTCACCCAAAACCGTATAGGCGCGTATCAGTCGTTTCCATCCTTCGTGATCGTTTGGCGTTTCTTTAAGGCGCTCGGCAAGACCTTCGACCATCCCCGCGACCAATTCCTGCTGCTCTTCATTGAGCTTTAATGGCGCGCTCGAATTTTGACCAGTCTCAATACTGGAAAGGCTATTACGCACGACCGGTACCCAGGCTTCATTTCCTTTGGCCTTATCCAGCATACCCTGCCAGATCAATTTTGCTTCAGGAAACTTGTTTGCCTGATAGGCCGCCAAGCCAATATGATACCGAGCCACAGGGTTATTAGGTTGTGAAGAAATAACTTCGTTAAATAGTTTTAACGCTGGGTTGGTGACCAATCCACTATGTCTAATAACGTTTGCCTCAGCCAGGCTAGCAAGGTTTTGAGGACTTCTTCCATCAAGGCGGATAATATTTTGATAAGCCCGTTCGGCATCTTGGTAGCGTTCAAGGCGCATATAGACGGGAGCAACAACTTTCCAACCTTGTAGGTCATCAGGTGCTTCTTTCAGGCGCTTTTCAGCGGCAACCAATAAAGCTTCTACCGTTGGCTCCCCGGTATCAGCAACTTGGGTTTGTGGTTTATATTCAGGTTCGCCTATTGCAAGATAAAGCGAGATTGAGAAAATTGGAAGAAAGACCAATGCCGCGAGCATGGTGAAATTGTTGTTTGTACGGCGGTTGTTATCGTCTGCGTCTTCTTGTGCCGAAAGACGTAGCAACTTCCTTGCTTCTTCTGTTCTTGCAGCTTCAGCGGACTGTTCATCCAAACGACCCAAGCGAATATCTGAGTCTATTTCTTTCAATCTCGCATTGTATAGCGACTTGTCCGAAGCCACGGCTGAACGGGTATCTGTGCTGCGGTTTGCAGCAAAGAACAATACCAACATACTCGTAAGCATAATTATCGTTATGGTCAGCCAGAATAACATAACCATTACATAATACTTCCAACAGCTCTTAAAAAGTGCCGACTGGTCGCATTATGGTTTTGGTGCAAGAGCTTGAATAAAATCTCCGTGGGAATCACAAATTTTTCGCTGAAAGTACTAGATAACCAACTCAGGAATTGTGCTGGAAGGATTAATCATTAGCTCAACGGCGTCCAGGATCCATCCCCATTTCGACATGCAGTACCATTTGCCTGCTCCGGATTTCCGTCAACATAGATCGTATGCGTATAACGGCGGCAGTTTTGGGAACCAACCTGATAGGTTTGCTGTGGCACTACCTGTCCATAAGTTCCGTTATTGCCCTGCCAATTAACAGGTTGTCCCGCTGCACCGGTTTCAAGCGCGTTGTATTCTGCCTGAAGCGCAGACTGCTGGCTGTTTGCATCCAGATTTCGACCAATCGCACCCCCTACGACACCACCAGCTAAGGCGCCGACGACTGTCGCAATTGTTTTGCCCCGACCACCGCCAAACTGGTTGCCAACCACGCCACCGGCTATCGCCCCTGTGACCTGACCGATTGTTTGGTTTGAGGTAGAGCAAGCGGTTACAAAAAGGCTTGAAAACACAAGGACAGATGCAGTGTAGAAAGGACGAATAGACATAATAAATTAAGTTCCAGTTTCAGATGGTCGCTTCACAATAGCGCTTACACCTGAACCTAGGCTTAAACTTGTTTAAAATTTGGAAATTTTTTTAATTTCTTGCAGGCAGCTCAACCACAGCCCTTAAACCGCCAATTTCCGACTTGGATAATTGTAACTGGCCTGAATACTCATCCACAATATCATGGACAATAGACAACCCCAGACCCCATCCTTTCTTGCCTTCATCGATCCTGTTGCCACGTTTCATTGCAGTTTTAATCTCAGCATTATCCATGCCATTTCCATCATCCTCAATCTGGATCAGGAACTTCTCCTCACGATGCGTGAACACCTTCAAAGAAACTGCTGTGTTTGCGTACTTCGCTGCATTCTCTAATAAATTTCCACAAATCTCCTGAAGATCATGCGCCTCGCCAGCAAACTGAAAATCATCAGTTTCGTTGAGATTTGAAGTAAAATTCAAATGCGGATTAAGTTTGGCGAGAACCGCTACAAGTTTCTTAAGCTCTGGAATTGCCTCGGTTGTATTAATCGCTGTGGAACTTCTTGCCGAGATCCGAGCTCGGTCCAGATAAACCTGAATCTGTTGTCGCATCGCGTGTGACTGCTCACTAAAGATTTCACGCTTTTGCTTTGGCAGCGAGTTCATTTCATTCTGGATAACTGCTAAGGGTGTTTTTAATGAATGGGCAAGATTTCCCACCTGGGTTCTCGCCCGCTCAACGATTGTTGTGTTTGAATCTATCAGTGCGTTCGTCTCATCTATCAACGGCTGAATCTCCTGGGGGTATTCCCCGTGGATCTTTTTTTCATTTCCCTTTCTGACTTCATTGAGAATTCTGGTTGCACTAGAAATTGGTTTTAACCCAATTCTCACAAGCAAGGACATTGCTAAAACCAAGGAAAGCGCAAACAGGGAAAGAATAATGAATAATCTGCGATTGAAATTTGCAACGTCTTCATCAACAACACTTTTGTTTGCCGTAATTACAAAACTGAAAAGATTGTTTCCTTCTCCCAGATAAACTTGGGACTCCAGACCGGTGAGGACCTGTTCCATCTGGTCGTTTGTTTCGAAACTTCTTTGAAATGTCGAATCTAAAACGGCATTGTCCGGGATCGTGATTTCTCCATCAGCGAGCGATGCACTGCTTTTTCTGATTATTGGATTACCAATTTCCTGGACCTGCCAATACCATCCCGAATCGAAATTCTGATATCGCCCATCACCTAGCCTGGGGCTTCCCATTAATTGGCCTTTTTCATCAAGCTGCAAGCTCGCCATCATGTTAAAGATGTTAGCTTCGAGCAATTCAGAAAGCTGCTTTTCTGCATTTCGGCGGTAATCTGAAACAATAAAGAGGGCAACTGCTGCAACACCGACCAGTGCAGCTAAACTAGAAAGAATAAACAGACGAGCCGCAAGTGTATTGGGTCGGAAGTTTCGCATCAAGCGAAGTGCGTTCATCCCTCTTCCTGGAGCCTGTACCCTAGGCCTCTGACCGTTTCAATAAAATCTGATCCAAGTTTTTTCCGCAGGCGTCCGACAAAGACTTCGATAGTATTTGAGTCCTTATCAAAGTCCTGGTCGTACAAATGTTCTGTCAGTTCTGTTCTGGAAATGATCTGTCCGGGATGATGCAACATATAAGACAACAGCCTTAATTCATGCGACGTCAGTTTAACTGGATTGCCGTCATTGGTAACTTTAGACGTGCGTGTGTCAAACAATATCGGACCGCAGCGCAATTCTGATGAGGCATGGCCGGCAGAACGACGAATTAATGCACGCAACCGGGCTAACACCTCTTCCATGTGAAACGGCTTTGCTAGGTAATCATCGGCACCAGCGTCGATACCCGCAACCTTATCGCTCCATCGATCGCGGGCCGTCAGCATTAATACTGGCATGTCGCGCCCGATTTTCCTCCAGCTCTCAAGAATCGTCAGACCATTTACTTCGGGAAGCCCAATATCAAGAATTACTGCGTCATACGGTTCTGTTTCACCTAGGAACTGACCTTCTTCACCGTCGAAAGCCTGGTCAACCGCATACCCTGCATCCTGGCAGGATTCCAACAACTGCCGATTTAAATCACGATCATCTTCTACTATCAAAATGCGCATAATCGTTTTGTCGAAACATCCTGAATTTAAAGTTTAAACGTTTTCGTGACAATCCGCGGTGGCTTGCCATCTTTTGGTGTCTTCTTAATTCGCACAACGCAAACAGTTTTGCCATTGCTATCTGCTGATGACTGCACTGAAAAAACTTCAGAGCTCGGGTCTCCCGACACCATTGCCCGGGCACGCGAACCGCATGTCTCTGCATATGCCTGGGAAACAGGCATAACAGTCGAAACAATTAAAAAAAGACATAAACGTAGCGTTCTCATGGCTTTGATTTATCATGACTTTGATGAACTACAAATGAATAAGACATTCAAATGCTGCCTATATGCACGATTAACCACATTACGGATCATGAAATCATTCGTGTCGCAGAGATTCGGCCATAAACTGCAACGATTGCCCCTGCGGCACCCACAAATTGCACCATTGCTTCGGATAATTGTGCTTGAGCACCTGCATCCATTGTCAATCCGGCTGCATCGAATACTGATGCAGCAACAGCAATTAGCGCGCCCCAAATCGTCCGCGATTCATACCAGGCTTTGTCATCAACCATAAGTTTCTCCATTCACTGTTTTTGAAAATTTAGGTGCTTACAAACACGGTCTCGGAACCGGGTAATCCATCATTACCAATCTGGACAATCGCAACCTTGAAAGGTGTATCACTGCTGCCAAGATCTGTGGTCTGTTGGGCTGCCGAGTAATTGTAGTTTGGCGAATTAGTCTCGACTTCGCGCACAATGTTATTGGCAAGCGTTCGAAACAATAATCGATACACTTGCGTATCCGCATCAAGAGGAATTTCCGCATTCTCCCAACTGTCCGCATCAAAACGTCCGCGCCGTTTCCAGCTTATATATTTGTCTTCATTTGCCATTTTCTGACAGTTAACATGGACAACTGAATACATCCTTCTGCTCAAAGCAGAATATGTGTAAGACGTCCCGAAATAGTGATTGGACGATAGGGTCCGGTTTGCAGGACCAACGCGCCAGTTCATTGCAACACCGCGCTCATTCCCGTCCATCTCAACCGGCAAAAGAGCTTCGTCAATGAGCACAATCCAGGCACCATCCAACGCACCGGCATTCATTTCCTGTTCGGTCCCAAGTTGGCCACGCAGCAAATTGCGCAAAATCCAGGTTCCATCGGATTGCAATTCTGCATTTTCAAACTGCAATACTTCCATTGAACCCAAAGAAGATTGAACGCCCAACACATTTTCACTGTTGAGAACTTTTAGTTGTTCTGCCGAGGACAAGGAGCCATTGATGAGATTGATATGGAGTGAATTTTTCCTATCCCAACGACCAGTTGGTCCCGGTGATAGCGGCGAGAGCAGCTTTCCTATTGTCGCGGGCAGGTTTGCTTGAGCACGGAAAACAAATCCATTCTCATTTGGAGATGAATAGAAATCATAAAATCCAGCCCATGGATTCGCGGTAATAGCAAAATGTAAAAGGTTCTTGCCTGCATCTGCATCACGCAAAACCGGTAAATCGAGAAATAACGTTAGGGGTTTGCCAAAAAATACTCGGGGCGTAATCCTGCCACTTTCGATCGGTCGGCTTATACCACTGTTTGAAAACGTGCTGATAGAACGCAAACTCACAGATTGAGAAATACCAGTCTCAATGCTTTCTACCTGCCATTTCTGATCTGTCGACGGGGGAATATTTATGACATCCCCTGCTGATAGGCCCAGATGCTTGGAGCCAAGCATTACATTGATTTCTTCACGGCCAAACCAGGCCTTTTGCAAATGCATATTTGCCAAATCCACAGCAGTGCTTTCCGGCATTGCAGTTTGCATCTGGAATGTGATCTGACGATCACTGCCGCCTTCGACACGACGCGACTTTGTACCTTTGTCTTCAAAATCAGACAGGCTGGACAAATGACGAATAACGACTTCAGAAGGAAGCTCAGTTTCAGAGCTTCGGCGCCTCGATTTCAAGGGTGTGTTAGCGTCTTGGATCAGATCGTCATCGTCAAGCATTTTGCGATCAGCAAACGAATGGTTGCAGAAAACAAGCCTGCCGCCTTCCTCCCAGACATCAATATCAAAAAGGCTCAGCAAAGGATCAAGTGTTTCACGTGCAGAAATAGATCCTGGTACAATGTGACCCTCTACCAGGCCATTTAGTTTTACTTCGAACTCGGTTTCCCCAAAATCTATGAGAATTTGGGTGACTAGATCATTTAGTGAGCAACCACCAAATCGGCCAATTAACCAATGGCCCAGATGCCAGTTGTCTCCGTCACTCCAAGTGTCCAAATTGACCGGAAACCACGGAAATGGTCGCGCATCCCATGCCCATAGCGCAGTCCAATCCATCTCCACCATGCGTCCATTGTATAGTGAAGAATACGGGTTGTTTGCCGCCTCTGACCAATGATCAAAATGCGCTTCCAGGAACCGGCGCTGCATAAGGTCATCACGTGCACCGCTGGAGAAATAGGGCAGAAAGGATTCAGATGATTTGGGATCAAAAAATACATTTGGTTGATTTGCACCTTTGTCAACAGCTGGGCAGCCCAGTTCCGTCATCCATATCGGCTTAGATTGAGGTTGCCATGAAGTTGGGCTCACTTGTCGCACGCCGCCAAGCCGGTTGTGGTGTGTATTGGACCACCAGGAAATTATATCCTTGTACCGAAAGACCCATGGCTCTCCCTGACCATCTGTGATTGGTGTCCGGATTGCCTGCTCCCGATCTTGTTGTGACGCATAGTACCAGTCGTAACCTTCTTGCGCGGCAATATTATCTTTCAGATAATCAAGATCATACTGGCTGAAAACATCGCTACGGCCTACATCACCGCCGTCTCGCCAGTCGGAAAGGGGCATGTAATTATCGATACCAATGCAGTCGATAGAGGGCAGCGCCCAAAGCGGATCAAGATTAAATAAAACATCTCCGCTTCCATCTGGTGGCTGATAACCAAAGTATTCTGTCCAATCTGCAGCGTAGCTTACCGTACAATTTGAACCGAGCGCCACCTTAGCTTCTGCAGCCAAACCCATCAGGGTTTCAACGAAGGGGAAATCTCCGGCGTTATCCCTTACGCGGGTAAGCCCTCGTAGCTCTGAACCGATCAAAAAACCATCAACACCGCCTGCCTGAGCAGAAACTGAAATATAGTGACGGATCATTGTTTGGAACTGTGTCGAAAAAGACTGCAGCTGAGACCTCGCCACACTGGTCTTGTCTACGCTGGAATTTTCACCGGGAGCTGGAAAACACGAAATCCTACCTCGCCATGGATAAACCGGTTGTCCGGTTTGACCTCCATGCCAAGGCAATACGTTTCCCGCAGGAACATCCATCATTATAAACGGATAGAAAACAACCTTAAGGCCACGCGCCTTTATGTCTGCAATTGCCCGCAATATAGATACATCCGTTGGTGTTCCCCCGAAGGCTGCTCGATTGTCGATTTGGGAGACCAAATGGGCGGTGTGGCGCTGAAAATCTGCAACCTGCCAGTTGCTGTTCATGGTAGTCGTAACGCCGGGCTTTAAATCGCAATTACCTGCCCGAAGATCAGTGCCATACCACGTTACAACAAGCGCAATGGTTTCCAAGTTCGGACAGACCATCTGAAGTTCATCAATTGCCGCATCCCAGTCCGTTTCGCTCAGGGATGAATGGCGATTATGAATATTATAAGCCGCCTCCCCACCACCGGCCTCTTGTGGCACGGGATCATATCCGTATTCAGTTGCGCCGGGAATAACCGTCATCGTACGAACTTGTTTTTCCAGTCGTCCTACTGGCCGAATGACTTCAAACGAAATTTGTGGAACCCGATTTCCGTAGTTTTCCAATGGCAGGCTCTCAAAGACTACATAGGCCGTCCCACGATAGGCGGGAACCTTACCAACTCCCTGCTTTGTCTCAATTAGAGGATCCGGCAATTGAGTCTTCGTGCCCGTATATACCCGATACTCAATTTCGGTCAGATCGAGTTCATCACCATCTGCCCATATCCGGCGAACACCCGAGATTGGTCCATTACAAAGACCAATGGCAAAGTTTGCAAAATAGGCATAAGTGTTCGTTGTAACTTTTGAACCACCACCTTTACCCGATGAGGTGGTTTCCTTGTTGAGCACCTCTTCAAACCGGGTTGCCCAGATAATTTCCCCGGAAATACGATTTCGACCATATATACGAGGAATTGGAGTACCCTCGGTTGAGGTCAGCAATTGTGCATTTTCAAGCTGCGGACCAGTGACCACCCGGTCTTTTGAAAACAATTGCTGATCGGCTAAACTTCCTGCCAATCCTCCGGCTGCGCGGCCAACAATCGCGCCAATAGGACCACCAATGGCAGAACCAACAGTCGCACCAATGCTTTGCAATAAAACTGTCGCCATCGTTTAACTTTCAAGTTCGTCTACGGCTGGAAATGCAAAACAGGCTGCAACGCGTTTCTTCCAGTAATGGCCCAGCGTGGTTTCAACCACGCCACCCTTTTCGTAGGCATGGATGAATGTGTCATCACCTGACAAAATGCCTGCGTGTTTTGCTATCGACATATTTTGCCATCTGAAAATCAATAGATCGCCGGGTAAAACTGCATCAAAAGAAACCGGATCAAACCAGACATTAGCAGCTTCTAGCATCGTTTCACGGCTACCAACTTCTCCCCAATCTGCCGAGTAGTTTGGCGTTTCTTCCGGCTCGTTTCCGTACAATGCACGCCAGACACCGCGTATTAGTCCAAGGCAATCAGCACCCATCAACTTTACAGAACACTGGTGACGGTATGGCGTGCCGAGCCACTGCCGTGCTTCGACAAGCACCTGCTCGCGCTTATTGTTCATCATCATTGGATTATCGGCCCACCATCAAGTTTATCTGAATTGCCCGCATGGCGAACTGCGTAGCCGTTGCCGGGCATGTGCGGGAATCCCTGAAAATTGAGATGGTTGTTGAATTTGAACTTACAGGTTTCAAAGGTTTTGTCACAACCTGCTGAGATATTGAACGTATCTCCAACCTCAATTGGTTCAGACATTGCCTGCCAGAGCTGAATTGAAGCTTTGCTACCTTGCTTTGAATGATGACTTACCTCGATCCGGGTCCCGGAGTTTGCGCCGCTTGTCCATGTCAAGTGACCGCCGGAAAACCAGTTGCTTGAAAAACTTGCTAAGCCGGTAACCGTAAAATCGTTTCCTGATCCCGACACTGTCTGTGAGACCGTAGCTGTTGCGCCTACACTGCTGCTGTTGAGATTAACCCCGCAGGCACCATCACCAAGATCAGCTTGGCAGCTTTTAACAAAATGCCTGCCCTTGGTTTGATCCAGTAATGAAGAAATACCGCGAAGCTCAAACGTAAACTGCCCGTCTTCGCGCGATATTTCACCAACCAGCAGAATGCGATCTACGAAATATTGCTGTGGGTCCGACCAATTCACGATGTAGGTTGTCACCCGGGCATTATCGTATTTCCCTGCCTCTATGTCTTTTTCAGTAATCCGTTCTGACTGGAACGCGCCTGTAATATCCGTTGAGTCAACGTTAAGTCCCAAACGCTCTTCCACATTTGAAGCTTCCATACCGGCGTTTTTTTCAAAAAGGGTTCCGTCAATCACAAGATCGTTGTCGTGATCGGTGAATCCTAACTTTACATTATCTTTGCGTTCAATAGCCCAGCACCTGCATAAGCTAGTAACTTCATTCTCAAGATGTGTCTGAAGTCCTGCTGAAATCTGCTTCATATCAATAGCTCCACAATTGGGATGGACGGGATATCTCCGGCCTCAAAATGAGTAAGGTTGATTGCTATTTCGTCCGCATCAAAACGCACTGGCACATCAAATTCATAGCCTGCTTGAATGACTTGCCCTGAAGGTGGTGCCGCGTTTTGAATGAAGGTCAGTCTACCGGTCTGCGAATTTGTAGAAAAATAATTGGCCGAAACCTCACTACCGTTTACTGAAACTTTCACGGTGCCATTCACCGGTTTAACAATCTGTCGCTGGTACCCCGTTGACACCGAGCCATATTGTTTGACCAATTGGAATACACGGGATGACCCATCCCCGGTCGCGATGATTTGATCAAAAGCAGTGACCTGACCATTCCCTTTGGCAGATTTCCAATCCATGGGATCACGAAACCTAAACCCATACAATCTGCCGCGGCGTTCCTCAAAAAATTCTATGACGGATTGTAGATCCTCCAGTGTTTTAATACCGTAGCCGGCATTGAACCGCCTTCTGGAATGTGCCCATTGTGAATTGCGTTGTTCGCGACCGGAGCCAAGTGTGAGAACTTCCGTGCGGCGCTCAGGTCCGCCGGTCGCGCCAAGTGCCAGGTCTGTTGGAAAACGGACCTCGTGAAATGATTGATCCTGACTCATTATCTACAGCCCCCTTCGACCGCGCTGGACCGCTCGGGCAAGCATCACGCTAATCTGTCCCTCGGATCTGCGAAAGCTCTCTGTATCTTTTGCCTGGACGTTGAAAACGATACTGGGCTGGCTTGCCTGATCACTGCTTGCTGCGACCCCTAATCTGCCATCAGAACCGCGGCGCAGGGGCATGATTGCTTCCGGCCCTGCCTCGCCCATTAAACCGGTTCGGTTGCCGAAGTTAAACAATCCAGCTTCTGAAACGACGCCACCACGAGCAAACGGTAATATAGATCCTGTAGAGCCTACTCCAGAGATACCAGACAAGGAAAAGCCACCCGATTGTGTGGATATTCCAGCACCGGTAACGGAACCTAACAAATTGCCGAAAAGGTCTTCGAGAGGTTTTAGCGCGCTGTTGAGAGCCAAATCTGTCAGGCTCTTGCCGAGGTCTTTCAATGTATCTTCAAAGCTCAGACTGGAAAGCACCGCATCGGATATGGTTGACGTAAAAACCTTCCCAAATTCTTTGGTCGAGTCTTTCAGTGCATTCATCGATGCATCAAACGAGCTGGTATCTGCATCAACTACAATTTGATATTGTTGATTGTTCATCCACGTGTCCTTGATCTGGATAGATATTCATCAGATGTTCCAGCGCCTGACGGTCTGGATTACCGAAATTTTTAGCGGTTAATCCCACCATTAAGCAGTGCAACTCGCATAGTGTTAATTGCCAGAATGCTTGTGGCGCTATTCGCAATCGGCCATAGCAAAACGCCATCAAATCTGCCCATGGCAGGGGTTTGGCGGTCATTCGCTGACTTCTGGTGGTGTAAACGTAGCCGTGAGCAAACGCGCAGCAATGTCCACATATCCCTGAACACCGCCATCAACTCGCATTTCAGAAGCT
>JBCCBE010000087.1:0-14415 GCA_039814425.1 Pseudomonadota bacterium | reverse complement strand
GACGTAAGCACTTCTTCAAACCAGATCAATCCAGACCAGAAGAACTCATTGTTTCCAAATGTTTCCTGAACCGAATAGTTTACCACCGTCATCAACGGCACGATTGCATTGAACGCACCCAGTACGAGAACGGGTAAAACAAAGAACCAGGCTTTCTGATTGACGGGTTTGTTCACGCTGCCCCCAATCCGCATAAACGGCCCTTCGCATAAATCCTGGTGGATGAGGGATCAAAGGCAATTCTGGCACCCTCAGATGGCACTTCTTCATCTTCTGAGAGCAGAACCTTCAAAGCGTTGCCTTGGCACTGGATATCAACGATTTTTGAACGCCCTACATCAGAGACTTTAGTCACCTGGGCAGCAAGTCCCTTTTTTGCAAATGAGATAAATTCGGGCCTTACGCCTATCTCGGTATCTTCATCAGAGGCACCCGCCTTGTTCTCCGTCTTGATTTTATGACCATTGATATAAGCAGAGCCATTATCAATACTGCATGGAATAATGTTCATTCCGGGTGAACCAATAAAATGACCTACGAATGTATGTTCAGGTCGTTCAAACAATTCCTTAGGTGTCCCTATCTGAACCACCTCACCCACATTCATAACGACAACTTTGTCAGCAAAGGTAAGCGCTTCAATCTGATCATGCGTTACATAAATCATGGTATTGTTGACCCGACTATGCAGCTCTTTGAGTTTAGACCGCAGCTGAAATTTTAAATGTGGATCAATAACAGTCAGCGGCTCATCAAACAGGATGGCGTTTACATCTGATCTAACCAGCCCGCGTCCCAGTGATATTTTTTGCTTGCCATCTGCCGTCAAACCGGAGGCGCGTCGATCTAACATGGAAGTCAGATCCGTCATATCAGCAACCTCCTCGACACGCATTTTGACAGTTGCTTCATCAACGCCGCGGTTGCGCAATGGAAACGCCAGATTGTTAAAAACCGTCATTGTGTCGTAAACGACAGGAAACTGGAACACCTGCGCAATCCGCCGTTCTTCAGGCGTCTTATTGTTAACAACGACGTCGTCAAACAGAACTTGGCCATGCGAAGGATCAAGCAATCCAGAGATGATGTTGAGAAGTGTTGTTTTACCACATCCTGACGGACCCAACAAAGCATACGCCCCACCATCATCCCATTCCAGGTCCAACTGTTTAAGTGCCCAATCCTCTTCCTGTTTTGGTTCAGGCATATAGCTGTGACTAAGAGTAGAAAGCTTGATGCGGGCCATCTAAAGTGCCTCGCTAAAGGCAAGCGTGCCGTTAGGTTTAAAATACAGGCAATTGTCAGCATCAAAATGTAACTCTGCTACGGTGCCGCTTTCAAAGGCATGAATGCCATGAGACAACGACACCCAGGGTTTTCCAAAGGCATGAAAGTGGATCATGCTTTCAGAACCACTCAACTCTGCCACATGAACTGTTCCAGATATTTTGACTGAGCTCTTGCCTGTTTTTTCAGGCGTTACATGATGAGGACGAATGCCAACTAGGTAATCTCCATCGGGCAGCGCATTCTTCCTTATCGACCACTTGACCGCATCACTGAGAATGACTTTACCGCCCTTTTTCTTCACACTGACTGTGTTGATTGGCGGTTCGGAAAACACCTGGGCACTTTTCAGGTTTGAAGGAGTGCGATAAATTTTTGCCGTCTCACCAAAATCGACAACTCTGCCTTGATGCAAAGCAGCTGTGTTTCCACCCAATAGCATAGCCTCGGTTGGCTCGGTTGTTGCGTAAACAACCGCACAGTTTCTCTCAGAAAAAATGCGCGGTAATTCATCGCGCAATTCTTCGCGCAACTTGAAATCTAAATTTGCTAGCGGCTCATCGAGCAAAACCAAGTCCGAATCTTTAACGAGCGCTCGCGCCATTGCGGTGCGTTGCTGTTGCCCGCCGGACAATTCTGATGGGTAACGATCCAGCATTGCTGAAATCTTCAACATTTCAGCCATTTCTCCAACGCGTTGTTTGGTTTCGCCGGACGACACCCGTCCAACACGCAATGGCGATGCGATGTTGTCAAATACACTCATATTCGGATAATTGATAAACTGCTGATAGACCATGGATACATTGCGCTTTTGAACAGCAGTCCCGGTCACGTTTTTTCCATCAAACCAGATTTCACCAGTGGATGGTTTTTCAAGCCCGGCCATCAATTGCATTAACGTGGTTTTACCTGCAAGGGTCGTTCCAAGCAAAACATTGAAATGGCCTTTTTCAAGCCGGAGGTCCGTTGGATAAATATGAGTATCGTCAGCAATTTTCTTACTGATATTCTTAAGTTCCAGCACAGAATATATCCGGTTTGTTTAAGAAAATGACTTGGCACACCTAGATGCGCCAAGCCACTTTGGTTGGGAGAGGAACCCCTTTATTGAGCCCACCGGGCAACCAACTTGTCGTAGTTGATCGTTTCGCCCTGTGGTTTTTCATTAGCAAGCTTTGCTTTTGCGCCACCTTTGCCAAGCCATTCTGATGGATCTTTTTCATCATTTAGACGAGGCCCACATCCACCATAAGTCTGGTTGGCTTTATCGGCCCGTTCCATTCTGCCCATGATAGTATCCATCTCGCCTGCAAGACGATCCATGGCTTCCTGAGGCGTAAACGCTCCAGAATTCACATCACCGATTTGCTGCCACCACAATTGAGCAAGCTTTGGATAATCAGGAACGTTAACCCCGGTTGGAGACCAATTAACGCGGTCGGGTGAACGGTAAAACTCAATCAATCCACCAAGTTTCGGTGCGCGTTCGGTAAAGCTTTCATGATTTACCGTGGAATCCCGGATGAAGGTCAGGCCAACATGGCTTTTCTTTACATCGACAGTTTTCGAAACCACAAACTGTGCATATAGCCATGCCGCTTTGGCCCGATCAGTTGGTGTCGACTTTAAGATAGTCCACGAACCAGCATCCTGATAACCAAGCTTTTGGCCTTCTTCCCAGTAAGGTCCATGTGGCGAAGGTGCCATTCTCCACTGTGGGTTTCCATCATCATCAACCGTGTTATTGCCTTCCGATTTTGGCGCAACCATAGACGCTGTAAATGCGGTGTACCAGAAAATCTGCTGAGCAACATTACCTTGAGAAAGCGCAGGCAGTGACTGGTAAAAGTCAAAGTCTGCTGCACCTGGAGGTGCATACTGGCGAAGCCATTCATCCCATTTGCGGATTGCATAAACCGCTGCCGGGCCATTTGTACCACCGCCACGTGAAACTGATGCACCGGCCGGATTACACGAACCCTCTTCCATGCGAATGCCCCATTCATCGATCGGGCGACCATTTGGCTTACCCTTTGATCCAGCACCTGCCATTGAAAGCCAAGCATCTGTCATACGCCATCCAAGGTCTGGCGCACGCTTGCCATAATCCATATGACCATAGACGCGAACACCATCAATTTCTTTCACATCGACAGAAAAGAACTCGGCAATGTCTTCATAGGCAGACCAGTTAACCGGGACACCTAGGTCATAACCGTATTTTGCTTTGAACTGCTCCTGCAGATCAGCGCGATCAAACCAGTCTTTGCGGAACCAGTACAGGTTTGCAAACTGCTGATCAGGCAACTGATATAATTTACCATCAGGCCCGGTTGTAAATGACTTTCCAATAAAATCATCCACATCAAGATTTGGATTGGTAACGTCCTTGCCATCACCCGCCATGAAATCCGTAAGATTGACCGCAAGCTGAAGCCTCGAGTGCGTACCAATTAAATCAGAGTCATTGATATATGCATCATAAAGGTTCCTGCCGGTCTGCATTTGGGTTTGAACCGCCTGCACAACTTCACCTTCACCCAGCAGCTGGTGGTTAACTTTAATACCGGTGATCTCTTCAAAAGCCTTAGTAAGCGTTTGGCTTTCATAGGTATGGGTTGGAATGGTTTCGGACAACACATTGATTTCCATGCCAGCAAAAGGTTTTGCTGCATTAACAAACCAATCCATCTCTGCTTCTTGATCTGCTGCAGACAATGAAGACGGCTGAAACTCTTCTGCTATCCACTTTTTGGCTTCTTCCATGCCCGCGTAAGCGGAACTCATCCCAAGCTGCAGCGCCAATACCGCAGCCGATGCCATAAGCAACTTTTTCATGCACTCTTCCTCCCAATAAGACCACTGTGCCAAAGCACTTGTCTTTCACTCCAGCACTTGGTTAACAACATTACGAAAAAACTCGAAAGTCAATAGAAAAATTCTTGATCAAAACGAAAGAAAGCGTAAATATGTGAAAATACTTGAGAGGAAACTGAGTGACTGCGCTTACACCACGCCAAATTCAAATTTTGGAGCTTGCCCGTTCCAAGGGGCATGTAAACGTTGAGCTTTTGTCGTCAGAATTTGATGTAACGCCGCAGACAATTCGCAAGGATTTGAATGATCTATGCAATATCGGAGAACTAAATCGCGTGCATGGTGGGGCGGTATTTCCGTCCAATACAATCAATGTAGCCTATAAGGCCCGCCGCGAGATTGGTGCAGAAGGTAAACAGCGCATTGGGGAATATGTTGCTTCAATCATTCCAGATAATGCTTCAATCATTCTCAATATTGGTACAACTACAGAGCAGGTTGCCTTTGCTTTAAGAAATCACAAAGGCTTAATGGTGATTACGAATAATTTGAATGTCGCTCATATTTTGTCAGATGCTTCAGGGATTGAACTGTTTATTACCGGCGGGATGGTACGCAAGTCTGACGGCGGGATCGTCGGGGCCGCAGCGATCGATTTCATCAAGCAGTTTAAGGTCGATTATGCTGTGATTGGAAGTTCTGCAATTGACCAGGAAGGCTCCCTGCTTGACTATGATTACCGTGAAGTTCGGGTCACCCAAGCGATATTTAAACAATCCAACAAAACCATACTCGTTGCCGATAGAAGCAAATTTGATAGACGTGCCCCTGTTGAAATTGGTCGGCTGGACAGTCTGGATTTATTTGTAACAGATGAGCCTCCCCCTGAAGAAATTGTGTCATTATGCAATGATTCAGAAGTCGAGCTTGTTGTTGCACGCAAGCAAAAAGTATTACAGGTAGCATGAAAAACCCGGAAAAAAGACACGAAGATAAGCCACACTTTGATATCCTGATCATTGGTGGCGGGATCAATGGTGCGGGGATAGCGCGTGAAGCTTCTCAGCGCGGCTACTCCGTTTGCCTTTGCGATTCAGGCGATTTCGGTGGCGGCACATCTTCGGCTTCAACCAAACTTATCCATGGTGGTCTGCGCTATCTCGAACACTATGAATTTCGCCTTGTACGCGAAGCGTTGATTGAAAGAGAAGTGCTATGGAAAATGGCCCCGCATATCATTTGGCCAATGCGCTTTATCCTGCCCCATCATGCAGACCTGCGTCCAGCGTGGATATTGCGATTTGGCCTGTTTCTTTACGATCATCTTGGTGGCCGCAAACTCCTACCACCAACAAAAACACTGGATTTAAAGACAAACAAAGTTGGCAGCACTTTAAAGCCTGAATACACGAAAGCATTTGAATACTCAGATTGCTCGGTTGAAGATTCCCGTCTTGTGGTCCTCAATCTTCAATCTGCCCGGCAAATGGGAGCAGATATTCGACCAAGAACACCGGTCAAGAAAGCAGCCTTTAAAAGCAATTGCTGGCAGGTTGAATTGCAAGACAAAAAAACCCGCAGCATTCAGACTGTCAGTGCTTCAACTATTATCAATGCGGCTGGCCCCTGGGTCGATGAAGTGCTTCGAAAAGTATTCGGTGTCAATCAGGCACAAAACGTCCGGCTGGTGCGTGGAAGTCATATTGTGGTTGCCAAAAAGTTTGAGCATGACAAGGCCTATATTTTCCAAAACGATGACGAGCGCATCATTTTCGCAATCCCCTATGAAGGTGACTTTACGCTGATCGGAACAACCGACACCGAGCATGCAGACATGGCTCAAAAACCGCAGATTACGGATCAGGAAACAAATTATCTTTGCGATATGGCAAGTGAATATTTCCGCGAACCGGTTAACGCAGAAGATATCATATGGACCTATTCAGGCGTTAGACCGCTGTATGATGATGGCGCATCCAAAGCCCAAGAAGCCACACGCGATTATGTGATCGAACCAGAAAAATCCGTTGGACAAGGCAGTTTAATCAATATTTTTGGCGGCAAGATCACTACTTTTCGCAAGCTGGCTAAATCAATGATGAGTGAGATCGAAAAACAGCTTCCCAAATCAGGAGACGCTTCAACGGAAAAGAATCATTTTTCGGGCGGAGATTTCCCCGTCGATGGATTTGAAGTTCTAGTGAGCCAAATTCAAAGTGAATTTCCATTCCTAGAACCATCAGCAGCAAAACGCCTGGTGCGGAATTATGGCACAGACACCAGAACGATACTCAATGGTTGTAGCAGTTCAAAATGCCTGGGTAAAAATTTTGGCTGCGGCCTTTATCAGGTAGAAGTTGAATACCTCGTCGAAAACGAATGGGCGCAATCAGCGGAAGATATCTTATACCGTCGAACCAAATTAGGGCTGCACATGAATTCAAAGCAGATCAATGCTCTGGAAAAATGGATGGCATAACTTTTTTGTTTTTCCAAGGTCAGCTACGATGATATCGACAATCGGCTCGAACTGACGAAAGATATCCCTTGGTACTTTACTCACCACCCAACCGCGGATTTAGCGATGCGGAATTTGAAACGCGGACGGTAACTGCACAAGATCAAATGACCAAGATGGGTCTTGCTGGCATGCTTTTTACGAGTGAGCCAGAGGTGCGTTACTTCACGGGTTTTCAAACACTCTTCTGGCAAAGCCCTACGCGCCCCTGGTTCGTCTTCGTTCCAGTACAGGGCAAACCGATTGCTGTGATCCCAGAGATAGGTGCCCAATTGATGTGCCAGACCTGGTTGGACGATGTCAGAACCTGGAGTGCACCAAGCCCCAATGATGACGGCATCAGCCTATTGACTGAACTTCTGACGCCGCTGGCAAATAAAAGAGAAACGTTGGGCATCATGAAAGGGCATGAAACACACTTACGCATGCCGCTAGCAGATTGGGAGACGCTTCTGGCTGCACTGCCCGGCCTCAAAATCACCGACACGACCAGGCTTGTCCAAGGGCTGCGCATGGTAAAGTCAGAAGCAGAAATCGAAAAGCTGCAATATATATGCTCCATTGGTTCTGCGACTTTTGCCAAAGTTCCAGAGTTCGTGTCAGAGGGACAACCGCTTGAAGAAGTTTTTCGCACCTTTCGACGGACGGCAATCGGACTGGGCGCGGACGATGTCCCCTATTTGGTAGGTGGCGCTGATCAGGGCGGTTATGAAAATGTTATATCACCGCCATCGCACCGACCTTTGCAAAAGGATGATGTATTGATGCTCGATACAGGCGGCACCTGGGATGGTTATTTCTGCGATTTTAATCGCAACTGGGCAATCGGCCAGGCTGATGACAAGGCAGTGCAAGCCTATGATGTTTTATGGCGTGCAACGCAGGCGGGCATTGAAGCCGCAAAACCAGGCAACACCTGTCGCGATCTTTTCCTTGCTATGTCCACTGTCATTGCAGAACTGGATGAAAACGGCGGCGACATCGGGCGACTGGGACATGGACTAGGAATGCAATTGACCGAACAACCCTCCCACGCCAGTTTTGACGAAACCTTGCTTAATCAAAACATGGTGCTAACGCTCGAACCGTCCCTGTCTTATGGAGATGGTTTGATGATGGTGCATGAGGAAGACATTGTGATTGGTGAAGGTGGCGCGGAACTGCTTACAGAACGTGCAGCGCCTGAATTACCGGTTATCTGAGCACTAAAAACAACTCACGTGGTTTTGCACTAAGCTTAAATGATGGCTGGCGCGCCCAACAAACCAAAATGCCCAGAACATACAAAAATGCATGACAATCGTTGCTTTTTCCCTTGCTGACTTTGAAGAACACCTATGAGCGGTGCAGCGAAATCGTTGAGCGGGCGCTTGGCCATATAAATGTAGGAGCAGCAGGAATGTACAACCGCCGCAGCTATTTCGACAAAAAGTCGAACGCACCTCTGCTTTGGAAAAATAGTTTCCTCGATTCTTCCAACTCGCCATCCACACAGGAAAAAGCGACCAGCCGACAAAGACACGGTTCCATGCCTAGTATTGGGGGCTACAGCGGTCGTTCAAAAAGTACTCATAAAAAAATCCACCGAATGGTAGCTCCGAGCCGAGGTTAGACACTAATTAAATGAGCAAAAACTGTAGCCGACAATTGTTAAGTGAAAAATGACTAATGGGTGACATGCATTGGAAAAACGACCGGGTTCAATTTGGAGAGGAGCCCGGCCGCCTTAGGAATGAGACCCGTGAAAGCCACATTCAATCTTTCGAAGATCGCACTATTCAGCCGGGGATGACCCACTCGCTTCGGCACTGATACCCGACTTTTCTCGAAGATTGTCGCGGTAAAGTGCTTTCGCAAGGGAAACCATCATAAGTCCCATAACCATGGTGAACGGTAAGGCTCCGATGATCATCGCATTCTTAAGCGCATCAAGCGGATTGTTTTCACCTGCAGCGATAATCAGTGCACCGATAACAGCAGTTAGGATTAAGCCCCAGATAATACGGTGTTTGATACCTGTTTCCTGGCTACCGCCTGACATAATGGTATTCATAACAAGGATTCCTGAATCAGCAGATGTGACCAGGAAGGTCATGATCAAGACCACACACATCACGACAATAGCACCGTAAAGGCCTTCACTCAGAATATTCTCCAAAGTGACGAACAATTTGTTGGTAGTTGAAGCTGCTGCAATCGATGGATCAGCCAAGCCGGCTACTTCCAGATTAACCGCTGTACCACCCAGAATAGTCATCCAAGCAAAACAGACGAGAGCAGGTGCGATCACACATCCAAGGATGAACTCACGAACCGTGCGACCCTTAGAAATACGTGCAAGGAAAAGACCAACAAATGGTGAGAACGCAATCCACCAAGCCCAATAGAACGTTGTCCAACCAGCTTGCCAGCCGAATAGACGTCCATCTGCACCAGCGGCGTAAACAGCTTTAAGTGTCTCATCATCAAGTTCTGCAGTTGCACCCTCTAGGCCAGACTTGAAGGCGTCAAAGCTACCCCAAGCATTGGTTGCGCCTCCAATCAGATCATCAGCAAGTGACTTCGCACCTTCCGGCAAAGCTGCTGCAAACTCTGCTGCTGACTGCGGGCCGTAAGCCTCAAACGACAGAGAAATGAAATGTAAAATGTAATCAACCATTGCGGTCGCATAAGTTGTCATCGCAAAGAGGAACGATCCAAAGATCACGAATGTCATCAACAAGATTAATGATAGAACCATGTTAAGGTTAGATAGATACTTAACACCCCGTCCTACACCTGACACCGCAGAGATGATGGAAAGACCCATGATCACAATCAAAGCTGCGATCAAACCAACCGTGCTAGGAGCTGGCACTTCGCCTCCGGTATTCATCAACCATTCCATACCGGTTACCGCATAGAGGCCATCTACAAATTGAGATACGCCAAATCCAATTGTCACAGAGACACCCAAAATGGTTGCAACTACGCCCAAAACATCAACAATGTGCCCGATAAAGCCATTCGCATAAGAACCAAGAATTGGCGTCAGCGCTGAGCGGATGGTGAGCGGCATGTCACGTGTATATGCGTAGTAGGCCAATGAAAGGCCGGTAACCACATAGATTGCCCATGCGTGGAAACCATAGTGAAGGAACGTATATCGGAACGCCGATTCTACCGCTGCTTCAGAACTCCCAGCAACAGATCCTGCTACGACAACCGGATTGGATCCCCATAGGCCCATTGGTTCAGCTGTCGCATAAACCATTAGGCCCACACCGAGACCAGCACCGAACATCATTGAGAACCAAGAGAAGTTCGAAAACTCCGGCGCTTCGCCTGGTGTGCCCATAACTTTCCGGCCCGAGTAAGGAAGAATTGCTACTACGAATAAGAAGAAAGCAAAAATGCCCACGATAATGATGTAGAACTGGTTGAAGCTCTCTAGTAGCGCCCAGTTCCAGCTTCCAAGCGTGCTGTTAGCGTTTGCAGGCCATATAAGAGCCCACAGAACCAACGCCACCATGATGCCCTTACTGAGCAACGCGATCGGCAGGCTGTTGTTTTGATAAAACCCTGAATCTTCTTTTTTGATCTCAAGATCAGTAAATGGTGGTTTGATTGACATATCTTTCTCCCTAAAGATTGTGAATAAAGTGTATTTGGAGAGAGTTTTGATATTTAGTGAGAAAGCGACGTCCCTTAGGGCGCAAATAGACTGCCAAAAATATACAACTTTGTCCGCACACTTACGGTTCATTCTTTCATTCAAGATTTCTTGGTAAATGGCCGCTTTCAGGATTTTCTAAGTGGTTCTCAAATTTTTGTTCATAGTCAGATATGAGCCGACATTGCCAAATGAATAATAGCGAGTGAATGTCGAAGAAGGGCTCGAAGTTGACGTTACTTAGCGGTAGAATGCCACGTTTGTATATCCAGCAGGAATGTAGGCAATTCGATGATACACTGGAATTAAGCAATCCCATTTCGACAGAAATCTTTGAAGCCAGGCCTCGAAGATATTCGCTCCATCCAGGCGTTTAAACTAGGAAGTTCCGGGCGCGCGATTGGCGTGAGCTCCCATCGATTTGTAGAAAGGGCAAGAACAATATCTGCCAGAGTAAAATTTTCTCCACAAATGAAATCGTCATTTTGTTCCAGGTGGACGTCAAGCAATGACATAGCAGCGTTCCAATTTTGAGCACTTTTGTCTTG
The DNA here is from genome assembly GCA_039814425.1 of Pseudomonadota bacterium. Classification (GTDB taxonomy): domain Bacteria; phylum Pseudomonadota; class Alphaproteobacteria; order Rhizobiales; family Rhizobiaceae; genus JAALLB01. Next base: position 3,590 of record JBCCBE010000087.1, on the reverse strand, counting down.
TTCATCCTGATCAGAAAATCCGGGTGCATTCTAACGCGCCCCATAAAAGCATACCGCCAGGCATTGTTAAGTTCGGATACTTGCCAGTCCATCCAGGCTTCAATCGTTGCACGAGATTGCGGTGTAACAGGCAATAGATCTGTTCGATTGGACTTGGCAGCAAGGTATCGGCAAATAGCATTCGACTCTGATAAGATAAACTCATCATCAATCAGAACGGGGACCAACCCCTTTGGGCTTATGCCAAGGAATTGCGGAACTGACGTACTCCGAGTTTTGCCTCCCCAATCTTCACGCATCAGGGGCAGCCCTAACTCAACGCAGGTCCAAAGTACCTTCCGCACATTTATAGATTCTGATTGTCCTAATAGCCTCATCCGTTAATAATCAATTGTCACAAAAAGCAGGTCAAGTACTATGTCCAACCTGCAATCAAAGCAGGCGTTGAGCAGTTTTTGGTGAATTCCTAACCCATATAGCAACTGAGCGGATGGTGAGGATGGCTCCTGCACCATCGGCGTCGTAATGCGCCATATTGCAGTTGTTATGAACTGCTTGAGAGGAACCACCCATAGTGCTGCTTCGCACAATACCGGGTGTTGGTGCCATTACAGCCTCCACGATTGTTGCAACAGTTGGCAGCGGCAAGCAGTTCAATAACGGCCGGGAGTTTGCTGCCTGGTTAGGACTGACACCACTCAATAAATCAAGCGGGGGAAAAGAACGGCTGGGACATATCTCCAAGATGGGTGACCAGTACATTCGCCGATTACTGGTTCTTGGCATGACTTCGCGTATTCGCTCGATTCGATTGGAACCGGAGAAGTTTGACCCATGGTTTGCAGACATCCTGTCACGCAAGCCAAGCAAGGTGGCAGCAATAGCTATGGCCAATAAAACGGCCCGAATAATGTGGGCGGTCCTAACCCGCAATGAACCCTACAAGGTGAGAACCGCGTAAACACGACCGGAAAGGAAAACAGAACTGCAAGACCAATGAAGTGATGGAAACTTTGTCAGCCCTAAAACCAAGACACCTCGAGCTTTGTCCAGAACGCTTGCTGTTCGATGTGCGGAATGGGACTTGGTTGGTGGAAACCATCCACTACCTGACAGGCGATGCTTGCATCGCTGAGAAGGAGGGCCAGCGGCCATGTGTGTCGCGCAAACAGGCCGGACACAAGACTGCTTCTGACAAAATGCCAATCACTTCAAATAAGGGCTTACAAAAAGGGAGCCATCCACACAGGACAAAGCTGACATCCGACTTGGTCATTTTCGTCCACCTAACGGCTCTGATTTTTTGGCTAAATTCAACATTCAAAATTCCCAAAAGATATACCTCTAGGGATTTGCTTCTGAGGGGTGAAAGTTGTCATATTTACAAAAATTGGCTTATCATAGCTAAAATTACCTCTGGAGGTAGTTGCATGTTGATCATTTATAGCATTTCGAACGGCCGGTCAGGGCCACTGACGGACCTTTTTCTCCCCGTGGAAAAATTGGTGGCTCGAGCTGTACGCAAAATATTTGAACACAGTTGTTGTAATTTTTCCGTATTTTCTGAATTTTACAAAGTTCTAATTCACGTTGCTTCACGTAATCGACTATCTGGTGTCTGGTTAAAATGATGCAAATTGCTGCAAACAAAGCCGACAACGAGAATGAGCCGACCAAATCAACAGCTCAAAAAGCTTCTTTTCACGATGAGTTGGCCCGTGCATCCGTTCTAGTGGTCGATGATGAACCGGGAATAAGAAATTTTCTTTACAAGGTTCTCAAAAATGTCTGTGCGAGAGTTGATGTAACAGAAGACACTCAAGAAGCATCCAAACTGATGGATGAAAACACTTACGATGTAATCGTGCTCGACAACATCATGCCAAACAAAACTGGGCTGGAATGGCTTGCAGAACAACGGCAGATTGGTCTGTTCAGCGACGCCATTTTGATTACAGCCCATGCCGATCTTGAAACAGCGATCAACGCCATTCGTGTCGGTGCAAACGATTTCCTTCTAAAACCATTCCGCTCAAATCAGGTGCTAAACTCGATTGCCCGCAGTTTGGAGCGTTCACAACTCAAACGTCAGAATTCAATTCTGCGGCACGAGCTTGAACTTGGTAAAGACCTTCTCAAACATCGCGACGCGCTGTTAGGGACATCTCCAGAAATCCAAAGTGTTCGCCAGACAATCCAACGCGCTGCTATGTCAAATGCTCATGTAGTAATTCGGGGTGAAGTGGGATCTGGAAAGCAAGTCGCAGCTCGAATGTTGCATACGGCATCGACCCGCGCCAACAAGCCGTTTGCCTGGTTACAGTGTTACGGCCTTTCGGAGCAGGTCTTTCAAGAACGACTATTCGGCAAACTGAGTTCGACATCAAATGATGACCACGCGGATCAGGAAGGGATACTACTTAGCGCATCTGGCGGCACACTTTTTTTGGAAGATGTGGAGATGTTGTCTCCAAGTTGCCAAAACATCTTAACCGAACTTCTGACCACGGGCCGCTTCAGTCCTTTGGGCGCGAGCCGCAGTGTCGATCTCGATATGAGAATAGTTAGTTCTACAACTCGACCTCTTAAAGATATCGCAGAGGAGCGGATTTTCCGGTTAGATCTATTTTATCTACTGACAGTTGTTGAGATTGTGCTGCCGCCTCTTCGAGAAAGAGTAAGCGACATTATTGAGCTTACTTCTTTTTTCTCCGAGAGCTTGTCGATGAGAATGGGAACTGAAGTTCCTGTATTTTCACCATTGGCCCGCAGGCAGTTTCTTGCCCATAGCTGGCCAGGAAATGTGATGGAATTGCGAAACACTGTTGAACGGGCTTTAATTCACCGAGATTTCGAAACTGCATTGGATCCGTCAATTAAACAGCCTGAAATCGAAAGCTTGGCGGCGGTTGAACAGCGCCATATCCTGTCAGTGCTGGATGCCTGTAAAGGTAATCGAGCGGAGGCTGCGCGTCGATTGGGGATAGCGCGCAAGACGATCGACCGTAAATGTCGGGAATGGGGACTTTAGGTTAATGGGTTCGGTAAGATTGCAAGTGCTGATTTTGGCACGTCTCGATCGCGGCTTCCTCCAACGCCGGCTCCGATGAGATCGACGACGAACACTCCGAAGACGACGAAGAAGACGACATGATGTCAGACGACGGCGAAGAAGACGACGAAGACTACCCTAGCGGACGCAGCAGTAACGGTGATTTTTAGTTCGCACCAATTGCGAGTGTAATATCATATCCAAAACGGTAAAACACTTCGGGAAAATATCTTTTTTGTGTGTTGCCTAATAACGGAGAGCGGAACAAACAATGGCGTCAGGTCCGCGCAACGATCTGAAGGTTCGACAGCGAGACTTCCATTTTAAAGAGACGGGCTCGTGCTTCGACAGCACGGACCTCGACAAGATATCGGTACTGTAATTGGCGCGATGTGTGACTGACATCGTCCTGGCGCCTCCCTCACCCCTGCTTACACCGGGGGCATTTCTCGCGCGCACAGGAGAGAGAGAGAGAGAGAGAGAGAGAGAGAGAGAGAGAGAGAGAGAGAGAGAGAGAGAGAGAGAGAGAGAGAGAGAG
>JBCCBE010000142.1:0-4831 GCA_039814425.1 Pseudomonadota bacterium | reverse complement strand
GCTGAATCGGCAAACCGCCGGTCTTTCGGCGAGGGTGCAACCTCAGATTTGTTGGTCATGATCTTGCCGAACTCGGCAGAAAAGTCCATCCATTGTTTCATCATGGTTTGGGGTTGAGCGGCCATGGATCGCATCACGTTAAATCCGGCTGCAAATAAATCTTGGCCTCGAACACCAACAATCGGGTTCAGGGCAAGTGTATTTTCAGCCGCGTTCTCTGCGATATCTTCTGCATTTTTACTTGTACGTTTTTCGCTCATGGTTTTTGTCTACTCGATATATTGCGATATTGAACTAGGGTTTGAGCCCTAAGGTTGACACGCGGGCCACTATTGGTCAATTTCGACGCTTGCGCGGTATTTTTGGAACTTATTGCCTTTCAACGAGAAAGATTCAAGACTTAAGTCTAACGCGCTGATTTGGAGGGGTTATGAAACAGCTAAGTGGCATCGATGCGTCTTTTCTCTATATGGAATCGGATAAAACACCGATGCATGTCGCTGGTTGCGTAATTTTTGAGTATCCTGAAAACTTGGAGGGCTCATTTTACGATCATTTCCTCACTTTTTTCAAAAGTCGTGTGCACCTTGTTCCGATGTTTAGTGAAAAACTGGCACGAACTGTTTTTCAAATGGACCATCCAGGTTGGGTAGATGCAGGTGAACTGGATTATTCCTACCATATCCGCGAAGAAAAACTGGCAAAGCCTGGAACCTACGAGCAACTTGAAACGCATATTGCTAAACTTCATTCTGAGCGCCTCGACCGAAAGAAACCACTTTGGCAATTGACGGTAATTGAGGGTTTGGAAGACGGAAAAGTTGCGCTTTACAGCAAGCTCCACCACGCAGCGATTGATGGTGGTGCCGGCATGGTTATCGCCCAGGCACTATACGATCTCACCCCGCAACCCCGTGAGGTAAAACCGCCCAAGCCAAAAGAAGAAAAGCGCAAACCCAATATGACGGAGCGGGCAATTCTCAACCTGCATGATTTGGCATCAAATGCAGTTCGCCAACAATTGACCGTGATGGAGAACATTCCAAAGGTGATGAACCAGTGGGCAGACATGATTGAGCCGGTTGTTACGGGTAAACTAGGGCTCCCACAGCTCATAGCACCCAAGACGCCTTTCAACGTAGCACTTGAAAAGGGAAGAACCTATGCAATGCGGTCGATTTCGCTTCAGGATGTTAAAGCAATTTCCAAAGCGACCGAAACCAAGGTCAATGATGTTGTAATGGCAATTTGTTCGGGATGCCTGCGCGCTTATCTGGATGAAAAGCATCAGTTGCCCAGTGCGGCCCTTGTTTCATTTGTACCGATTTCTCTGCGAGAAGCGGGAAATCAGGAAATCAACAATCAGGTGTTTGGCATGAACGTGCCTCTGGCAACCAATTATCGTGATCCGGTTAAGCGATTACAGAAAATCAAAGACGAATCAGGTGTTTCAAAAACCATGGCAGGGGGTGTGAAGGAATTTGCACCTCAGGACTTCACCTTGCTTGGTGCACCTTTGCTATTGCCAGGATTGATGCAGTTTTACGGTGACAGCAAACTTGCCAATGCATTACCGCAAGCAGTTAACCTGACCATTTCTAATACTATGGGACCTCCATTTCCTTTGTATTGCGCCGGTGCAAAGATTCACGCGATCTTCCCCGTTTCCATTCCAACCCACGGTATAGGGCTTAATATTACAGTCCAGAGTTATCTTGATAAGATGAATATCGGTATTACCGCGGCAGAAAATACTGTGCCCGATATGGCTCACATGGGCGACTTGTTTGTTAAGGCGTTTGAGGAACTGCGCGACACAGTATTGGGGAAACCTAAAAAGAAGCCTGCACCAAGGACACGTAAAAGCACTTCTTAACAAACTCTTAATACTCCTTCGCTTTAGCGCTTTGCCTTCCGGGCACCTTGTGTTTATAATTGCAAATCAGATTACCAAAAGTGCATTTGAGGGGATGCCTTTTGTTTAATGAGGGCAAAGTGCGCTTAGGAGGGCCATTGTTCAATTTTTGGATTGAACGTCGGCTAGCGTGACTGGAGGAAATATATGGCTGAAGCGATGGCTTCAAAAGCACCTAACCGGGCATTGTTTTTGCTCGAGGGTCGTGCGCTTGGTGAATTATTTGGATTTGCCGCCGCCTTACCGGGACTGGCAACCTTAGCCCCGCGCGGCGATGGGCAACCAGTACTGGTATTACCGGGACTTATTACAACAGATCGATCTACGATAGCTTTGAGGACACTTCTCACCTCTCTTGGTTATCCCACTCAGGGCTGGAACCTTGGGCGTAATTTTGGTCCATTACCGGGAATTGAAGACGGTTTAAAATCAGTTTTGGAAGATTTAGCCGATGAGCATGGCCGCAAGGTCAGCATCGTGGGGTGGAGCCTTGGTGGTATATACGCCCGCCAGCTTGCCAAAATGATGCCTGATCACGTCCGACAGGTAATTACGCTTGGGAGCCCGTTCCGCGGTGATCCACGTGCAACCAATGCTTGGAAATTGTATCAATTTACTAGCGGTCACAAGGTTGATGATCGTGATCGCCATATGGGTGGTGCAATTTCGGATCCCACACCAGTTCCAACAACGGCGATCTATAGCAAAACAGACGGTATTTGCGCCTGGCAGAACTGCATTGAAGCAAAGTCTGATATTGCCGAGAACATCGAAGTTAAAGGAAGCCATTGCGGTCTGGGACACCATCCTGCTGCGGTTTACGCTGTTGCGGATCGGCTGGCGCAAAAGGAAGGTGCCTGGAAACCATTTGAGCGCACAGGTTACCGAGCCATGATGTATCCAAAGCCGCAATATCCAAACTAGGGTCTAAATCTACTTTCTGAATCAAAAAACCGGAGCTATCGCAGCTCCGGTTTTTTGTTTGTTTAATGGCCTTTAGCTTTGCGCTGCCAGAAAGGTTGCAGGGTTAAAAATACCCTGACCTATTTTTTACCCATGGAGTCGCGGATTTCCTCGATACTCTCCTGCATACGGTCCTTAAGGATGTTATAAGTCTCGCTGCTGGAAACGCGCATAATCTCTGACATTTCAGTCGTGTTCTTGATGGTTGCATCAAACGACTTTTTTGCAAACTCCATATTATCCGAAATCATCTTGTTGGGATCACGATTTTGCATCGCATTCTGGACGTAATCGGTTACTTCGCTAAGTGTTTCTTCCAACACTTCACGCTGTTTGCCCATCATGCTTTGCGCACCTTTGGAGTAAGATTGGGTTGCATCCTGCATCGCCTGAATGTTTTTGCGATGATACTCCATTACATTTTCAATGTCTGGTGTTGGCAGTTTCAGGTTTTCACCAAACTTCTGAAACATGTCCATAAACGGGTTATCTTTGGATTGATCAGCCATATTAGGCTCCTTTATTAATCAGTTTGGCTTATGGTAACGCACCAGCTCACAGAAGCCAACTTTCAATAAGAAAAAGCAGAACGCCAACAAATCCTCCAATAATCATACCATTGAAGCGTATATATTGCAGGTCTTTGCCAATATTGGCCTCAATCAAAACTGTCAGCTGGCGAAAATCCCAACCCTTTACCTGGTCAGCAACAAACTGCGAAATTGCTCCCTTTTGGTTGGCAACGAAGTTTGAGATGATGGTCACCATGCCATCATTGATCTCACCACGCAGCCTTGGTTCATCTTCCAAGGTTTTGCCGATATCTACAAACATGTCAGCCATCCGGTCGATGAGAACGGAATCACCAGATTGAATATCCTCTTCAATCAACTTTCTAACGCTAGCCCAGGTTTGTTCAGCAATGCTTGCCACTTCGGGGCGCGCCAAAATTTGGCGTTTCATTTGTTCAACACGAGTTTTGAAACGTTTGGAACGCCGCAGACTACGGACATATTTTTTCAGGAAATGTTCCAGCTCTTCACGCAATTCATGTTCAGGGTCATTCTTGATATCATCCAACAAGGATCCCGCAGCTTTCACAATCCGGTTCAATATCAATGCATCAGCTCTAAACAGATTGAGAAGCGTTGGCAGTTCAGCATTTACTTTTTTACGGATTGAGTTCAGCGCCTCCTCATCATTGAGGAACCGGTGCAGAGCAGAAATCAAATCATTAATCAGTTTTTGATTACGTTTTGTATCGGCAAGCGAATCCATGATTTCACCAACCAACGGAGCAATGTCAGTTTTTTCCAGTTGGGTTGTTACCCGTCCCATTGCGAATTTCACAAAGCCACGTTCATCTATCGCCGATAAAAGCTGCGGCAGTAGCTTGACCATAAACTCTGCAAGTATTTCCGCTTTCTTATGATCAGAGAGCCAAGTGGCAATTTCGCCAGAAAAATCTACCCTTCGCAATCGCTCTTCAACCGGCCCGGGAGCAAGAAAATTCTTTTCAATGAATCGGCCAAGATTCTCACCGATGCGATGCTGGTTATTTGGAATGATAGCCGTATGAGGAATTGGCAGGTTTAACGGCTTGCGAAACAGAGCAACAACCGCATACCAGTCTGCAACACCTCCGATTGTTGCTGCTTCAGCAAACGCTACAACTATAGCCAGCCATGGATAGTGGGCTTCCAGCAGCTTGGTAATTACCATCACCACGAAACATGCCACTAAAACCAGTGTGGCAAATAGCTTTACCCGTGAAAGCGCCGAAAGTTTGCGCTGCTCCTCTGGACCGAGCTCTAACAACAGGTATCTCCTTAGGTTCAGGCAAATCAACCGGCGCTGCCGCTCTTATCATTGTAGCCCAATTGGTAGATATAAAAAGAGTGCCCTTGAGGGCCATTTTGAATTATTGTGCGATGCAATATATTGGTCAAATTT
>JBCCBE010000055.1:0-21395 GCA_039814425.1 Pseudomonadota bacterium | reverse complement strand
TAGGGCGTTCAAAAATCGTTGATATCCAGTGCCAAGGCAACGCTTTGAAGGTTCTGCTATCAGAAGATGAAGAAGTGCCATCTGAGGGTGCCAGAATTGCCTTTGATCCCTCATCCACCAGGATTTATGCAAAGGGCCGTTTATGCGGATTGGGGGCAGCGTGAACAAACCCGTCAATCAGAAAGCCTGGTTCTTTGTTTTACCCGTTCTCGTACTGGTTGCGTTCAATGCAATCGTGCCGTTGATGACGGTGGTAAACTATTCGGTTCAGGAAACATTTGGAAACAATGAGTTCTTCTGGTCTGGATTGATCTGGTTTGAAGAAGTGCTTACGTCAGATCGTTTTCATGCCTCCCTTGGCCGACAATTATTCTTCACTTTCACAATTCTGGCAATTGAAGTGCCGTTGGGTGTTGTCATTGCTTTGGCCATGCCGCGAAAAGGGTTTTGGGTTTCTGTGTGTCTTGTCTTGATGGCTATGCCGCTTCTCATTCCGTGGAATGTCGTTGGTTCTATGTGGAATATTTTTGGCCTGCCCGAAATCGGCCTGCTAGGCAAAACCCTCAATACACTTGGCTTTGACTATAATTATACCCGCCAGCCGGGAGATGCCTGGTTTACATTGATTTTGATGGATGTCTGGCATTGGACATCGCTTGTTGTTCTGCTCGCTTATGCGGGGCTTGTCTCTATTCCGGATGCTTATTATCAGGCTGCAAAAATTGATGGAGCAAGTTCCTGGGCTGTATTCCGATATATCCAACTGCCAAAAATGAAGCGGGTGCTTACGATTGCTATTCTTCTGCGCTTTATGGACTCGTTCAATATCTACACAGAACCATCCGTTTTAACCGGTGGTGGACCGGGTAATTCCACCACTTTGCTGTCGATAGATCTGGTGAAGATTGCACTTGGCCAGTTTGACCTTGGACCTGCCGCTGCAATGTCATTGGTCTACTTCCTGGTGATTTTGCTAACAAGCTGGATTTTCTACACTATTATGACAAGGGATGAGGAAAACTAAGATGAAGCGATTTTCCTGGCTCATTCCAACCCTGTACATCATCTTTTTGATGCTGCCGATTTACTGGCTTATATCAATGTCGTTTAAGACAACCAACGAGATTTTGGGTTCATTCACGCTCTGGCCGCGCGAGTTTACGTTGGAAAACTATCAGACCATTTTTACTGATCCAACCTGGTATAACGGTTACATCAATTCAATTCTCTATGTTTCGATTAATACAGTGCTTTCAGTTGCTGTTGCTTTGCCTGCAGCTTACGCGTTTTCCCGTTATCGCTTTTTGGGTGATAAGCATCTGTTTTTCTGGTTGCTGACAAACCGTATGGCACCGGCAGCGGTTTTTGCACTTCCCTTTTTTCAGCTATATTCAGCTGTCGGGATATTTGACACGCATCTGGCTGTAGCGCTGGCTCATACACTATTTAATATCCCGCTTGCGGTATGGATACTGGAAGGGTTCATGTCCGGCGTACCTCGCCAATTGGACGAAACCGCATATATAGACGGCTATTCATTCCCGGAATTTTTTGTTCGTATTTTTATCCCTACGATCTCGGCAGGGATAGGGGTTGCCGCGTTTTTCTGCTTCATGTTTTCCTGGGTGGAATTACTACTTGCTAAAACATTAACAGCCGTCGCCGCCAAGCCAATTGCTGCGACAATGACTAAGACTGCTTCATCTTCCGGCTATGAACTTGGATTGCTTGCTGCGGCAGGCACATTGACCATAATACCGGGCGCAATTGTGATCTGGTTTGTTCGCAACTACATCGCCAAGGGCTTTGCATTGGGGAGGGTGTAGATGTCTGGATTGCTGTTTTCACAAGTTGCGCTTTTTTCATTTGACTGGTGGACCCAGCCGCTTGGTACATGGATGGCTTGGACACGTGTGACCGCGGCTTTTTTTCTATTTATCGTTGCATGCATTACAGCGATGTCAGTCTGGGAGTATTACCGCCCTGGTGGCGATCCAAGGCGTGGGATATTTGCAATAGATACCACACGCGGTGATCGGCTTTTTATATCGCTTCTGGGAAGCGCTTTCATCTGCATCGGGTGGATTTTCTTTTTTGGCACTGCGCTTTGGTGGCCACTGTGCATTTGTATTGTTTGGGCAGTGTTTGTGTTCCGAAAAGTCTAGAGCACGTTTCTTGAAGCTCCAATTATTTCGAGAATAATCTAATAGGCTGGTTAATAGGTATATAGTCCTATAATATGAAGCTGATGACGGTTTTATATAATAGGATTGTTTGCAATGGACGGGAACAAGTTCGATTTCCTAAAACTCTCTTATGAGATCAATAATTGTCGAAATATCTTGGAGTTGGAAAAGGTCATATTAGATATCTCTGGCCCCTACGGTGTTACCCATATTTTATCAGGGGTTATGCCGCGGCTCTGTTCGTCTCCAAAGGAGCAAATTTCCGGGGTTTTGTTTGGAAAGTGGCCAAAAGAGTGGTCAGAGCGATATTTCCAGCGTCAGTATTTAGATCTAGATCCAACCATTGATCATGTGCGCAACTCGAGATCAGTTCTTGTTTGGGAGAGTTTGCTTGAAAAAGAAGATTTTGTGATGAATGAGGCGAGGGCATTTGGACTTAAAGCCGGCATAACTATACCGATGTCGACCATTGATGGTGTAAAGGTCGGAATGAGCTTCGCCGGGGATCGGATTTCTGATGCACCGGAAGCGACGATATTGTTTAGTGTGGTAAGTGCGCTTGGAACCAATCGAGCGCTTGAAATAAACCGCAGGGATAGTTTACAGGGAGACCGTCCAGTTCGACTTACTCCAGCAGAATTTTCATGTATGGAATGGATTGTTGAAGGCAAGACCAATTGGGAAATAAGTGTCATATTGGGCAAGTCGGAAAAAACTGTCGAAAAGCATATCTCCAGTTGTCTTCGGAAATTGGGCGCTAACAATCGACCTCAGCTTATAGCAATTGCCCTTCGCAATGGAATTTTGAATTAGCAATAGGGGAATCCCCCCATTTCTTTAGCCAATCATTCTTCATAATTTACCCAAATCTACTGGTAAGCACAGGGGCTATTATGTTGATTATTCCAGGGCGGGAAGCTCACAATTATTCACATGAAATGGATCAAGCATACAAATTACGGCATGACGTATTTGTAGATGAAATGGGGTGGCAGGAATTAGATTCTGACGCTAAGCGGGAGCGGGATGGGTTTGATAACGAAGACGCTGTTCACATGTTACTATATTCAGACGGAAAATTGGCTGGCTACCAGCGCATGCTTCCCACCACCAAATCCTACCTTCTCAGTGAAGTGTACCCAGAACTATGTGAGACAAAAATTCCACGAGATGCATCAATCTGGGAATGGACCCGATTTGCTGTGGCAAAGGAGTTTCGTAAAAGTATCCGAAAACTCAGCCCGACCGGAAATCGGCTTTTAAGTGGTATTGTCGAATGGGGAATGAAAGAAAATGTGCATTCAATCGTAATTGAAATGAGCCCCTATTGGATACTTCCATTGGTCCAGTTGAAGTTTCAAATCCAAAGCCTGGGTCGAACCCGCCTAATAGGCGATGAGGAGACTATCGCAATCATTGCGAACTTTGATCAGGTTACGCTTGATCGGCTGCGTGAAATTCGGGGTGATACCAAACCGATACTTGCCTGAACGATGATGAATAAAGTCAGCAGCGGCTTCAGATAAACACCCCGCTTTTGTAGGTCTGAAGCATCGAAAATTAAATTATCTGGTGATAATTTCGGGACCCATCAATTGGGTTGGCAACCAGGTTGAGATTATCGGCACATAGGTTACCAGGATCAAGAAAACGAACATGATAGATACCCATGGGAGCGCCGCTTTAACCACATCGGTGACCGACATTTTCGCAACCCCCGCCGTGACAAATAAATTGAGTCCCACCGGTGGCGTAATCATACCGATTTCCATGTTGACCACCATGATAATGCCGAGGTGAATTGGATCGATCCCTAATTCAATGGCGATTGGGAAAACCAATGGTGCGACAATAATCAAGAGCCCTGAGGGTTCCATAAATTGGCCACCGATCAACAGGATGATGTTGACCACAACCAGGAACATTATCGGACCAAGACCTGCAGCCAGCATTGCTTCGGTAATGATCTGCGGGATACGTTCTTCGGTCAGAACATGTTTTAAGATCAAAGCGTTGGCAATAATGAAAAGAAGCATGATCGTGAGTTTGCCTGCTTCAAACAAGGTGTCTTTTGTATCGCTGTGAAACCAAGCAGTCAAAAGGGCTTGTGGGCGTTGGAGCAGAGAAATATTCTGCTGACCGTCGTTTGTTTTCAACGGTCCCATATCGCGATAGACAAAATTGGCGATAAAAAACGCGTACATGGCGGCGACCGCAGCAGCTTCCGTTGGCGTAAATATTCCGCCATAGATGCCACCTAAAATGATGATAATCAGAAACAGCCCCCAGAACGCATCTTTACCAGCTGAAAATATTTCTCGAATTCCGGCAAAAGGTTGCGAAGGTAAGCCTTTTACTTTTGCCCAAATGTAGATTCCGGTCATCAACATCAATCCTGCAATAATGCCAGGAAAAACGCCCGCCAAAAACATACGGCCCACGGATACATCGGTTGCAGCTGCATAGACCACCATCACGATCGATGGCGGGATCAATATGCCAAGCGTGCCAGCATTACAGATTACACCAGCTGCAAATTCCTTGGTGTATCCAACCTCCCGCATGCCTGCGATCACAATGGTGCCGATTGCCACAACTGTAGCCGGAGAAGAACCTGAAAGCGCAGCAAACATCATGCACGCGAAGACAGAAGCAATTGCAAGACCGCCTGGAAAATGCCCAACACATGCGATAGCAAAACGAATAATCCGTCTGGCGACCCCTCCGGTAGACATGAAGCTTGAGGCCAGAATAAAAAATGGGATGGCCAGTAGGGTGTAGTGACCATCAAAGGCAGAAAATAATGTCTGCGCAATAGAAGCAAGGGAACCATCTGCATAAACCAGCAAGAAGATCATGCTCGACAAACCAAGGGCAATGGCGATTGGAACGCCAACCAGCATAAGGCCAATAATAAGCGCAAAAAGTAGAGCGACTTCCATTAGTTCTGCCCCTCAGCCTTGTTGCCGGAAGTTACTTCTTCCATAAGTTCTTCGGCTTCATGGCCGGCGATCAGTAATTCCTGTTCGCCGCGTAATATTCTTAAACCTGCTTGTATCGTGCGATACAAAAATAGACCTACCCCAAGCGGAAGCGCGAAATAAGGTACAAAGCGCGGCATTTTTTCGTAGGTCTCGCCATAGTTAAATGTCTCGCTCATCCAGGTGGTGAAGAACGGGATAGGCACGTCATCGGTCTCGTAAAAAGATTGGTCACGCCAACGGTATTCAAACTCAGGAAGGCCTAGCGGCTGCGCCAGAATATCATTGTATAAAATTGGGATCGGACGAATACCTGCAAACGGCGCCCAGTAATTCCATGCGCCGATAAACAAGAGAATTGCAAACAATAGGCAAGCTGCGAAAGCAAACAATGTCAATGCCCGGCGAGTTGGCGGAGGAAATACTTTTACAAGTACGTCCACGCCGATATGAAACGTTTTTTTGATGCCATAGGCAGCGCCAATAAGGACGAGCCACGCAAACAGAAATACGGTTACTTCCAGTGCCCAGAGGATGTTTGAATTGAAGATGTACCGTGCAACGACATTGGCAAACGTAATAACAGTCATCAATCCAAGAGTTATAGCGATGAAGGTTTCTTCTATCGTATCAACAAATGAAGTCTTGGATTGCTGCATATTGTGGCTGCCCGGTTTGCGTTAAAAGCAAAAAAATTCCCACCGCAATTGGAAATCCGATGCGGTGGGAAAGGTGTTGTAATTAATTGATCGCTTGAGCAGCGTCGATCAGTTCCTGACCAATATCACCTTCAAACTTAGCCCAGACCGGCTTCAAGGCATCAACCCATTCCTGCCGTTGTCCCACTGTCAAAGTGCGAACTGTGCCACCTGATTCAATGATTTTTGCTCGGTTTTCCTGGTTGACGTTAAACGCTTCCTTGTTACGGGCTTCGGTAACTTCCTTCAGGATTGTAGCAAGCTGGTCGCGAACGCCTGCATCTAGTCCATTCCACCACTCATCAGATGTCACAACCAGATAATCAATAATACCATGGTTAGTTTCAGTTACACCGTCCTGAACTTCAAAGAACTTCTTGCCGTAAATGTTTGACCAGGTGTTTTCCTGACCATCGATAACCTTGGTTTGAAGGCCGCCATATACTTCTTTAAAGGACATTTTTTGAGGTGAAGCGCCAAGTTGCTCAAATTGTGCAACAAGAACGTCAGAGGCCTGAACGCGGAATTTCAATCCTTTGGCATCACCTGGACCCATTAGTGGTACTGAGGCGGACATTTGCTTCATGCCATTGTGCCAGAAAGCCAGACCTTTCAGGCCACGTCTAACCATGGAGTCTTTCAAAGATTGACCTGCTTCAGAGTTTTGGAAGGTATCCACTGCTTCGATATTTGCAAACATGAAAGGCAAATCGAAAATCCGAAATTTTTTGGTGAATTTCTCGAATTTAGAAAGGGATGGTGCGGCCATCTGCACATCGCCATTCAACAGTGCTTCAAGTACTTTATTGTCATCATAAAGTGTGGAGTTTGGGAAAACCTCCATGCATGCTTTACCATTCATTTCCTCATTAACGCGTTTTTCCAACAACGTTGCAGCAATGCCTTTTGGATGCTTGTCAGTGTTGGTGACGTGGCTGAATTTGATAACGACTTCACCGTCATCACAAGCAGCATGAGCGCCGATTGCGGTTGAAACTGTAAGGGCAGCAGCTAGTGCTGCGGTTCTAAGAACTCTCATATTTCTCCTCCGGGAATTACATAATTTCTTTATGAGCGCATCTAAGCGCATCGTCTGAAGAAAATCAAAGGTTTTTGGATTTTGATTTACAAGATATACTATTGTTAAGGATTAGTTCATCATAAATCGGTTAACGTGGCGTAAGAAAAGTTTGGCCACAATTGTGTCCGAAGATGCTGTTAGAAGCGCTTAAGTTCGATTTGAGGAATAATATGTCAAACGCGGTAAAAATCGCCCTGGTTGTAATGGCGGGTCTTGCGGTTGTAGGGTGCAATCGGTCATCCAATGCTCTTAGCATTAATACGCAATCTCCTCCGCAGCCACTTCCGTCGGCTCCATCCGGGGACATTCAATCGTCAACGCTTGATCCGATCTCTGCGGATTTGAATAATCAGGTTCAGAATACTGTAGACGAAAATCAGCCAAATACGGACCTTCCTACGGTTGATCAGGCGCAGAATGCTGCTGGAGATCAATTGCAAGTAGCCTCACTTGAGCCGCAGCAGCAGGAAGTTGCAGCGCAGCCTATCACACATGAGGGATTGGCAGGTGCTTGGAATGTCGGTGCAAACAGTGCGGGGTGTCGGGTTTTCTTATCATTTACAAAATGGTCTGGTGGATATCGCGCGGGTTCGCGGCAATGCTCTGCTGAGCTTGCAAGTGTGTCAGCATGGGATGTAAAAAATAACCGGGTTGTTTTGGTAGATAGCAATGGCGGCCAAATAGCCAGTTTGAGTTCAACCGGAACAGAACGTTATTCTGGTACAACCACCAACGGAAGTCCGATTAGTTTTTCCCGATAAAGCCGGTTAAAAAAAGTTATGAACTCGCGGCAAGCCAGAAAAGCGGTCAGCAGGTTAAAACTAGCCTATAATAGCCTCATTGACGAAGGCAAAATAGAAGCTGACCCCGACCAATTGCGCCTCGTTTCAAGGCTGGACAAACTGCTCGTAGAAATTGGCCGAAAGCGCCTCTCGAAAAAATCAAGCGCGCTTGGCTGGCTATTTAACAAATCCAATTCCAAACAGGAAAACCCCCGCGGGCTTTATATCTGGGGGGATGTGGGTCGCGGCAAATCCATGTTGATGGATATGTTTTTTGACGCTCTTCCAAACAAACGTAAACGACGCGCCCATTTCAATGACTTCATGCAGGATGCGCAGGAAAGAATTCACGCCCATAGAAAAGCTTACAAAGCAGGGGAAGTTAAGGAAGAAGATCCGATTCCGGTTGTTGGGCGTGCTTTAGCCGCTGAAGCTTCTGTTCTTTGCTTTGATGAGTTTACCGTTACTGATATTGCGGACGCTATGATCTTGGGCAGGCTTTTCAAAACCCTCTTTGAAGAAAGAGTGATCATCGTCGCAACTTCTAATGTTGTACCCCAAAACCTTTATGCAAACGGATTAAACCGTAACGTGTTTTTGCCGTTTATTGATCAGCTTGAATCCAATGTTGATGTGTTTGAACTGGGTGCTCGTACAGATTATCGACTGGAGAAACTTAACAAGGCGCCGGTTTTTCTAACGCCATTAAATGAAGAAACCAGCGCAGCTATGCAAGCCGTGTGGGTGGACCTGACCGGCAAACAAAGAGGCAAGCCGGAACCACTTGCCTTAAAGGGCCGCACGTTTGAAATCCCAGAAATTGCAAGTGGCGTTGCCAGACTTGGTTTTAATGCTTTGTGCAAGGAGCCGCGCAGCGCTGCTGATTATCTGGCCTTGGCGCGTCGCGTCCATACTGTATTTATTATTGGTGTTCCGGTTATGGAGCGCAGCGATCAAAATGCGGCGAAACGTTTTATCCTTTTGATTGACACACTTTATGACAATCATATCCGGGCCGTTATTTCAGCGGAAGCAGAACCGGAGGGATTGTATATAGCAACTTCCGGCACAGAAGCATTTGAATTTAAACGCACGATCTCAAGACTGCACGAAATGCAGTCAGTTGAATATATCGGACAGTAGCGCAGCAATATAAAGCCACTTCAAATGTGTAGGAAAACGCAGCCTAGTGCGAAGAAGGTTCATTCCTGTAAATAACCGGGAACCAGTCTTCTCGAAGTTTTTCGCCAGGTTGCATGTTGTGTCCCGGGAACGGGGGCGAAGTTTTGCCAGGGCGCTCGACGTACCGGGCGTCATCACCGATTAATCTAAGGGAAAACGCGCGGCGCCGGTCTTTGGTTTCATTGCCACGTGCACCGTGCAGTACCCGAAAGTGAAAGGCCACCGCATCGCCGGGTTCCATTTCCCATTCCAGGATTTCCATTGCTTCTGAGTCGGGATCAGGCACAGGCAGGTATTCATCCTCATTTGGGTAGAAACTGTCTTCGTTAAGCCACCGCGTCGGCAATACCGATTTAGTCCATTTGTGAGAACCCGCCACACAGCGCAGACTTGCTTCTTTTACCGGATCAAGCGGAGACCAGAAACTTACTGTTTGCATCCCGTTTACGAAATAATAGGGTGAATCCTGATGCCAAGGGGTTGGCTTTGAGGTGCCGGGTTCTTTAACCAAAACATGATCGTGGAACATTTGCACCGTGCTGGATCGCATTAGTCTGGCTGCAACTTCTGCAACTTTGGAATTTTGAATCACGTCTTTGAATTCCGGTATCCGGGTCCAGTTGCAGTAATCATCGAAAAACCTGCCATTTTCTCCCGACTTTAAGTTCTCCGCAGCATAGGGACCGGGTTCGGCCATATTGCGTGCAATACCTTTTCGTAGAATATCTACATCGTCACCAAACAAGCCTTTGATCAGGACTGCACCATCACGTTCGTACTGTAAAACTGTTTGATCTGAAACTAGTGTTCGGCTCATCAAAAAATTCCTGAAATGATCAACTCAGACGCTGGTAGAATGAATTCACCTATCTCATAGGTCAAACGACTTATGATTTCCATTGAGAATCAATTTTGGTGAGCAGTTAGCGAAGGTTTCCATACCTGGGCGTATATTCGCAGGCGGTTCATGCTTTCAAGTTTTCTGTTCTTTTAAGTGCAATTATCTACGATTATCTACCATGATTTTTATCAACGAGTGCCTCAATCCCAGGATGAAAGGTTGGTTAAGCAATAAACCGAAGACTTTTTGCCATTCCTTAGAAGAATCGCTTTCTATTTATTACGTTTACGTAAAAGTAATAATAGATAGATCTTTGATTTTACATCATTCACAGGGCGCCTTTGCAAATCCGTCTATTTTGTCTTAAGAAAAATGGAACAGAAATATTTGACTTTCTGTAGGAAGAATTTCTTACTTTTACGTAAAAGGAACTAATGTATGGCTCGGAAAAAAATCGCCCTTATTGGATCAGGCATGATTGGCGGTACTCTGGCACATCTAGCCGCGATGAAAGAACTCGGAGATGTGATTCTATTTGATATTGCGGAAGGTATGCCGGAGGGTAAGTCTCTCGATATAGCGCAATCCTCTCCTGTGGACGGATTTGATTCAAAGCTTTCCGGTACTCAAGACTATAAGGCGATCAAAGGCGCAGACGTTTGCATTATTACTGCCGGTATAGCGCGCAAGCCTGGCATGAGCCGGGATGATCTTCTGGGAATTAATCTTAAGGTGATGGAGCAGGTTGGCGCCGGTATCAAAAAATATGCGCCAAATGCATTCGTCATTTGTATCACTAATCCGCTTGATGCGATGGTCTGGGCGCTGCAAAAGTTTTCCGGCCTTCCCAAGAATAAAGTAGTCGGTATGGCAGGTGTGCTGGATTCTTCACGTTTCCGGCATTTTCTGGCTGAGGAGTTTGAAGTCTCTGTCCAAGATGTGACAGCCTTCGTACTTGGTGGTCATGGTGACACAATGGTGCCGCTCGTGCGGTATTCTACGATTGCGGGTATTCCCCTGACCGATCTTGTGAAAATGGGATGGATTACCAAAGATAGGCTCAACCAGATTGTGGATCGTACCCGTAAGGGTGGCGGTGAAATTGTAGCGCTACTAAAAACCGGTTCAGCTTATTATGCGCCGGCTGCTTCTGCAATTGTCATGGCAGAAAGTTATCTGAAAGATAAAAAACGAGTTCTTCCATGTGCAGCAGCACTTAAGGGGGAATATGGCGTTAAGGATATGTATGTGGGCGTGCCGGTAATTATTGGCTCAAACGGTGTCGAGCGGATCATTGAGATTGAACTCAACAAGACAGAACAAAAAATGTTCGACAAGTCGGTTGGTGCTGTTTCTGAATTGTGTGAAGCGTGCGCAGGTATTGCTCCAAATCTGAAATAAAAAATATCGACAGCACCCAACAGGGTGCTGTCTACAATAGACTTCGGAATTGATAAAATTGTAAGTGGGAGGCGGATTTTCCGTAGATATTTATGAGCAGGCAGTCTCAAAATGAGGAATTCGCCAATACATCGTTTTTGTATGGTGGTAATGCCGGATATATCGAAGAAATGTACGCCAGGTACCAGTCAGATCCTGCTTCCCTGACCGATGACTGGAAAGCATATTTTGCCGAATTAAAAGATGACGCCGGTGATGTTGCCAAAAATGCTGAGGGCGCTTCCTGGAAGAAGCCTCACTGGCCAATTCATGCAAATGGCGAATTGGTCTCCGCGCTTGACGGCAATTGGGGCGAAGTTGAGAAGCAACTAACCGACAAGATACAAAAGAACGCTCATTCGCAAGGTGTTGAACTGGCGGAAGAAGAGGTTCAGCAAGCGACGCGAGATTCTGTTTCTGCGGTTATGATGATCCGAGCCTACCGAATGCGGGGCCACTTGCACGCAGATCTTGATCCTTTGAAGCTTTCTCAACGCGATGAGTTTTACAACAATGAACTGCATCCTGAAAGTTATGGCTTTACACCAGCAGATTACAACAGGCCAATATTCATTGATGGCATGTTGGGCATGGAGTTTGCGACCGTTCCTGCCATGCTGGAAGTATTGAAACGAACCTATTGTTCGACAATCGGTATTGAATTCATGCACATTTCAAGCCCGGCAGAGAAATCCTGGTTGCAGGAGCGAATAGAGGGACCTGATAAGGGAATTGCATTTACCGTAGAAGGCAAAAAGGCGATCCTGCGGAAGCTGATTGAGGCGGAAGGCTTCGAACAATATATCGATATTAAATACAAAGGCACAAAGCGCTTCGGTCTTGATGGAGGCGAAGCGCTGGTTCCTGCTCTGGAACAGATCATTAAACGTGGTGGTCAGATGGGCCTTAAGGAAGTCATTTTTGGCATGGCGCACCGTGGGCGCCTTAACGTGCTCGCCAATGTTATGGGTAAACCGCATCGGGCGATATTTCATGAATTTAAAGGCGGGTCTTTTAAGCCGGACGATGTGGAAGGGTCAGGTGATGTTAAATATCATTTAGGCGCGTCCTCAGATCGCGAATTTGACGGCAACAATGTGCATTTATCTTTGACCGCCAACCCGTCTCACTTGGAAATCGTGAACCCGGTTGTGCTGGGAAAAGTGCGGGCAAAGCAAGACAAATCAGAATCTAAAAATGATCGGGGATCACGGTCTCGTAACACTGTCATGCCGCTACTGTTACATGGCGATGCAGCCTTTGCAGGTCAGGGTGTGGTAGCTGAGTGTTTTGGCCTTTCAGGACTGAAGGGACACCGAACAGGTGGCTCAATTCACTTTATAATCAACAATCAGATCGGCTTTACCACCAATCCGCGGTTTTCTCGTTCTTCGCCTTATCCTTCTGACGTTGCTAAGATGATTGAGGCGCCGATTTTTCATGTAAATGGTGATGACCCGGAAGCGGTTACCTATGTCGCGAAAATCGCAACAGAATTCCGCCAGTTGTTCAGAAAACCGGTGATTATAGACATGTTTTGCTATCGCCGCTTTGGTCACAATGAGGGAGACGAGCCAGCGTTTACCCAGCCATTGATGTACAAGAAAATCCGCTCTCATCCGATCGCATCGAAAATTTACAGTGACAAATTGATCGCGGAAAATTTGATTTCAGCGGATGAATACAAGCAAATGCGTGATAAGTGGCGCAATTATCTTGAAGAAGAGTTTGAAGCGGGTCAGGCCTACAAACCAAACAAAGCAGACTGGCTTGATGGCGCGTGGTCCCATCTCAAGGTCGCCGACGATGAAGATGAAAGTCGCCGAGGCAAAACGGGATATGAAATCGAAAAGCTAAAAGAGATCGGTCACAAGATCACAACTGTGCCTGAGGATTTCAACGCCCATAAGACAATTCGCAGGCTGATGGATAATCGCCGCAAGATGGTAGATGTCGGCGAAGGAATCGATTGGGGCATGGGTGAAGCGCTCGCTTTTGGATCGCTGGTTTCTCAAGGGCACTGCGTTCGCCTTTCCGGTCAGGACTGTGAGCGTGGAACTTTCTCACAACGTCATTCTGTATTATATGATCAGGACACCGAAGCGCGTTATACGCCACTAAATAACATTTCCGATGATCAGGAAGAATATGATGTGATCAACTCCATGCTTTCTGAGGAAGCGGTGTTGGGCTACGAATATGGTTATTCGCTTACGCGGCCGAATGCAGTAACGATCTGGGAAGGCCAGTTCGGCGATTTCGTGAACGGTGCGCAAGTCGTGATAGATCAGTTCATTTCTTCGGGTGAACGCAAGTGGTTGCGGATGAGCGGTCTCGTTATGCTTTTGCCGCATGGTTATGAAGGTCAGGGGCCAGAACACTCCTCAGCAAAGCTAGAGCGTTTTCTGCAGCTTTGTGCAGAAGACAACATGCAGGTTGCAAACTGCACGACGCCAGCAAACTATTTCCACATACTGCGTCGTCAGATTAGACGGGATTTCAGAAAACCGCTTGTGCTAATGACGCCAAAATCACTGCTACGTCATAAAAGGGCAGTTTCCCGCCTTGAAGAATTTGCACTTGATGCATCTTTCCACCGCCTGCTTTGGGACGATGCTGAGATGGATGGATTTGACGGGGTCTCGCTTGCCAAGGACAATAAAATACGCCGCGTCGTGTTATGCTCCGGCAAGGTTTATTATGATCTTTTGGAAGAACGCGAGCGCCGGGGAATTGATGACGTTTACCTTTTACGTCTTGAACAGCTGTATCCGTTTCCTGCCAAAGCGCTAATCACCGAGCTTTCCAGGTTCAAGCAAGCTGAGTGGGTTTGGTGCCAGGAAGAGCCAAAGAACATGGGCTCTTGGGGTTTTATTGAACCCTATCTGGAATGGGTCTTTAATCACATCAAGGCCAAGTATCCACGGGCTCGGTATGCTGGACGTCCCGCCTCTGCCTCTCCGGCAACTGGTTTGATGTCCCGTCATCTGGCTGAACTAGAAGCATTCCTGGAGGATGCTCTTGGCGGTTAAAACTTTTTCAAAAAAACGAGGACCACATCATGTCTAACGAAATTCGTGTTCCAACACTGGGGGAATCGGTTAGCGAAGCAACGGTCGGCCAGTGGTTAAAACATGCTGGCGACGCAGTTAATATAGATGAGCCGATTGTTGAACTGGAAACCGATAAAGTATCCGTTGAAGTGCCAGCACCTGCAGCAGGTGTTTTGGGTGAGATAATTGTCAAAGAAGGCGAGACTGTCGAGGTCGGTTCACTGCTGGGTTTGATTAGCGGTGATGGTGCTGGTGCCCGGTCACAGCCTGCGGCGGCGGCTGCGCCAAAGTCAGAAGCAGCGCCAACAGCTTCCAGTGGTAAGATTATAGAAATTCCTGTGCCAAGTGCTGGCGAATCTGTTTCTGAAGCTGAAGTAGGCTCGTGGTTGAAGCAGGTGGGTGATTCAGTTGCCGTTGATGAGCCTTTGGTTGAATTAGAAACCGACAAGGCTGCGCAGGAAGTCATGTCGCCCGTTGCAGGTAAAATTACTGAGATTATTGCGCAAACAGGCGAAACTGTAGAAGTTGGTGCTGTTTTGGCAAAGGTTGAAGAAGGCGCTGTTGGTGCTACTGCTTCGAGCGCTGCTGCTCCTGTTGCAGCTGCAAATTCAGGCGATATGCCGCCTGCACCATCTGCGCAAAAGAAGATGACTGAAAAGGGTTTGGATGCGGCCAGTATTGCTGGGTCGGGAAAACGCGGACAGATTCTTAAGGAAGATGTAATGAAGGCGGGATCTGCTCCAGCGCCTCAGCCTGTTGCGGCACGTGCGCCATCTTCTGCCGAAGAAGGCCCGCGGGAAGAACGGGTGCGCATGACCCGCCTGCGTCAAACCATTGCGCGGCGCTTGAAAGACGCCCAGGACTCTGCTGCGATGCTGACTACCTTTAATGAGGTGGATATGTCTGCGGTTATGGATCTGCGCAAGAAATACAAAGAACTGTTCGAAAAGAAACACAGCGTCAAACTTGGCTTCATGGGTTTCTTTACAAAGGCAGTTTGTCATGCGCTTGAAGAAATTCCTGCGGTAAATGCAGAGATTGATGGCACAGATATTGTTTACAAGCATTTCTGTCATATAGGTGTTGCTGTGGGTACCGATAAAGGACTGGTTGTACCGGTTGTTCGAGACGCTGATCAGATGTCGATTGCTCAGGTTGAACAGGAAATTGGTCGCCTTGGCTTGAAGGCGCGAGATGGTGATCTTTCACTTGCCGATATGCAAGGTGGAACCTTTACGATTTCAAATGGTGGAGTTTATGGTTCACTGATGTCGACGCCGATCCTCAATGCACCGCAATCGGGAATTCTTGGTATGCACAAGATCGAAAATCGACCTGTGGTGCGAAACGGGGAGATTGTAATCCGTCCAATGATGTATCTTGCGCTTTCCTATGATCATCGTATCGTAGATGGCAAAGAGGCGGTAACTTTCCTTGTAAGAGTAAAAGAAAGTTTAGAGGATCCCGAACGGTTGGTTCTGGATTTGTAAGAAAAGTATGTATTGAGGAGATGTGCAGTGTCGATTGAGCTTCAATATCTTGTATTTGCGGTTTTCCTGCTGATTATACAGATGGTTTTGCAAGCATTCGCAGGGCTTTTTGCAAACGGATTTATGGGACTGGTTGGGTCGCGCGATGATGAAGTTCTCACGCAAGGAGTGGGCGGTCGTTTCGAACGGGCCTACTATAACATGCTTGAGACATTCCCGATTTTTGTAGCTTTAGTACTCTGTGTTCAGGTTACTGAAAGTTGGTCTACAACTTCTGCTATGGCGGTTCAGCTGTATTTCTGGGGTCGGGTTGTTTACATACCTGCCTACATTATTGGCATACCGTTTTTGCGCACAATTGTCTGGGCGGTGTCTATGGCTGGGATATTGCTGCTTGCTTGGCCGCTTTTACAGCAGGTTACCTGATATGAGCGGTGTTTGCATCGTTACTGGTGGTAGTCGTGGGATAGGCGCTGCTTGCGCTTTGCGCGCAGCCGAAGCTGGCTATGCAGTTTGCCTTTCCTTCGTGTCAAACGCAGAAGCAGCGAACGGGATTGTTTCTGAAATTGAAGCTAAAGGCGGAAGCGCTCAAGCGGTAAAAAGCGATGTGGCAAGTGAAGCGGATGTCCTTGCCTTATTTTCAGCAGCTGATGCGATGGGGCCGATTGCCGGATTAATAAATAATGCAGGCAAGGTAGATTTAACCCAGCGCGTTGAAGATTTTTCATTCGAAAGAGTAGAACGCATTTTCGCAGTCAATGTTGTTGGCTCAATCATTTGCGCACGCGAGGCGGTAAAACGGATGTCTACCAAACATGGTGGAAAGGGTGGAAATATAGTCAATATTTCTTCCGCCGGAGCCTATCTCGCCTCTCCCAATCAATATGTCGATTATGCAGCGTCAAAGGCAGCGATTGACACCTTTACCAAAGGACTGGCGTTAGAAGTCGCAGATGAAGGTATCCGCGTTAATGCGGTGCGTCCGGGGCTTATTTATACGGATCTTCATGAATCCGGTGGTGAGTTTGATCGCGTTGATCGCCTTAAACACATGGTTCCTATGAAACGGGGCGGGTCAGCTGATGAAATTGCTAAAGCAGTACTTTGGCTGATGAGTGATGGGGCGTCTTATGTGACTGGGGATTGCCTAAATGTAACTGGTGGCAGATGAACGGAGACACCCAATGTCTGATCAATATGATGTAGTTGTAATTGGTTCTGGACCGGGCGGTTACGTCTGCGCGATTAAAGCTGCACAACTGGGAATGAAAACAGCAATTATCGAAAAAAATCCGACGCTTGGTGGGACATGTCTCAATATCGGTTGTATTCCGTCGAAGGCTCTGTTGCATGCTTCTGAAGTATTCAATGAAGCCGGGCACGGCTTTGCTGATCTGGGGATTAAGATTAATCCGCCAAAACTCGACCTTAAAGGTATGATGGCCCACAAAGATGGTGTGGTGAAATCCAATGTGGATGGCATCTCTTATCTGATGAAAAAGAATAAGATTGATGTGCATCAGGGAACAGGATCAATCGCTGGTGTTGGCAAAGTCGCTGTAACCGACGGGACGGGAAAAACAAGCGAGCTTGATACCAAACATATTGTTATTGCCACGGGTTCTGATGTTGCCGGTATTCCAGGCGTTGATGTCGAGATCGATGAAAAAGTAATTGTCTCTTCAACTGGGGCGCTGGAATTATCTCAGGTGCCGAAAAAGATGGTTGTTGTTGGTGGCGGTGTAATAGGGCTTGAAATGGGCTCGGTATGGAACCGGCTCGGATCAGAGGTTACAGTTGTTGAATATCTTGATACGATCCTTGGTGGAATGGATAAGGATGTTTCCAAACAGTTCCAGAAGATGCTGGTAAAGCAGGGCATGGCCTTTCATTTGTCCTCAAAAGTTACTGGTGTTAGCAAAAAGGGTAAAAAGGGAACCGTTACATTTGAACCGGTTGCCGGTGGTGAGACACAGACACTGGAAGCGGATGCCGTACTTATCGCAACAGGACGTATGCCTTATACCGAAGGCCTTGGCCTTGAAACCGTAGGCATTGAAATAGAGCGCGGCCGTATCAAAACAAACGATCATTGGCAGACCAATGTTGCCGGTGTTTGGGCAATTGGCGATGTAACAGATGGGCCGATGCTCGCGCATAAGGCAGAAGATGAAGGGGTTGCGGTTGCTGAAACAATCGCAGGACAGGCCGGTCACGTAAATTATAATGTGATCCCGGGTGTTGTGTACACAATGCCAGAGGTTGCAAGCGTGGGAAAAACTGAAGAAGAACTCAAAGCCGCCGGTGTCGATTATTTGGTTGGAAAGTTTCCCTATTCTGCAAATGGTCGCGCGCGTGCAATGAACCAGACCGAGGGCTTTGTGAAGTTTCTTGCGGATAAGGAAACCGATCGCGTGCTTGGTGCGCACATTGTCGGGTTCGGTGCCGGTGATCTCATTCACGAAGCAGCAGTTCTTATGGAATTTGGCGGATCGTCGGAAGATCTTGGTCGCACTTGTCATGCACATCCGACCCTATCGGAAGTTGTTAGGGAAGCTGCCCTAGCCACACACGGAAAACCGCTTCATATCTGATCGCAAACGTAAGCTTGGTTTCCCCGAGGGTTCTACTGCTGAAACGCTTTTCATATAACTTGGTCTAACTTAACGTGTGTTCCTTGACTGATTCCATTGAAATATGGGTGGATGTGTTTGCAACATGCGGCAGGGTTGATATCTTTTCACCTAATACCTGGCGGTACAATTTAATGTCTTGGGTGCGTACCTTGAGAAGATAATCAAATGCGCCTGCAATCATATGGCATTGCTCAATTTCAGAGATAGCCTGAACCGCCTTATTAAACCGGTTCAAAGCCCGCTCACTGGTGTCATTCAGCCTAACCTCTACAAACGCCACATGATCCCTACCAAGTTTCGAGGGATTAAGAACAGCGCTGAATCCAACTATAAATCCATCTGTCTGGAGACGTCTGAGCCTTGCCTGGCAGGGTGTCTTGGACAGACCCACACGTGCTGAAAGCTCAGTGATCGAAATCCTGCCCTCACTGCTTAGAATTTCAAGGATGGCGTAGTCTATTTTATCTAAAATATTTGTATTCATAATTATTATGCCTAATTTATGTTCATAAAAAAGGCATATTACCTATAATATTGTATAAATTAGTGAAAATATTATTCTAGAATTTGCTACAGTGCAATCAGAATAAAGGGGGCCTTAAATGATTGGACTGTTTAATGAATACAGAAACACAATTCGCAAAAAGCACCTTTGTAACGAATTTGAATTGATCAAATGCCTGAAGAAGGACGCTGCAATCAGTAGTGACTTAAGGTCGAATGCAAAACAGCGTGCCATGGATACGGTACGTGAAATACGCGAACAAGCAACTCCGGGTTTGATGGAAGTATTCCTGGTTGAATATGGACTTTCAACGGATGAAGGCATTGCATTGATGTGTCTTGCGGAAGCCTTGCTAAGGGTTCCAGACAACGAGACGATCGATGCTCTGATCGAAGACAAGATAGAGCCATCGGATTGGGGACAGCACCTGGGCCACTCTCATTCGACACTGGTGAACGCTTCGACCTGGGCATTGATGTTGACCGGTAAAGTGCTGGAAGATGGTGATGGGGTATCCGGTGTCCTAAAGGGTGCTGTCAAGCGGATGGGCGAACCGGTAATTCGCGCCGCCGTCTCGCGGGCCATGAAAGAACTTGGTGCACAATTTGTATTGGGGCAAACGATTGAAGAAGCAATCGAGCGCGGCCAATCGCAAATGCGCAAGGGTTTTACCTATTCGTTCGATATGCTTGGGGAAGCAGCGATGACTGCTGCGGATGCAGATGATTATTTTCAGGATTACGCCAGAGCAATCCAGTTCCTGGCAGGCCATGCTGTTTCCGATGATATCCGGAAAAATCCCGGAATTTCGATTAAGCTGTCTGCGCTGCACCCACGCTATGAGCCTCGACAACGAAAACGGGTCTTAAGCGAACTTGTCGGTAAGGTATTGCACCTGGCTATCGCTGCAAAAAACGCCCGAATGGGCCTGAACATAGATGCAGAAGAATCTGAGCGCCTGGAAATCTCACTCGATGTGTTTGAAGCGGTGCTTTCTGATCCTGAACTTGCAAGCTGGGATGGATTTGGCTTCGTAGTTCAAGCGTATAGCAAACGCGCGCTTCCGGTCCTTGAATGGCTTTACGCGCAGGCAGAACATTTTGATCGAAAACTAATGGTTCGCCTGGTCAAGGGTGCTTATTGGGATAGCGAAGTAAAACGTGCGCAGGTTGAGGGATTGAACGGATTTCCGGTTTTTACAGCAAAGGCAAACACAGATGTTTCTTATCTTTGCTGCGCAAATCGTCTTGGCAAAATGACCGATCGGATTTATCCACAATTTGCGACCCATAATGCCCACACCGTTTCTGCCATTCTGGAAATGGGCATTGATCCTGAATTATACGAATTTCAAAGTCTGCACGGAATGGGCGAGGCTTTACATTCGATTTTACGAGAAAAACATGGCGTAGGATCTCGCATTTATGCACCGGTCGGGGCACATCGCGATCTGCTTGCCTATCTGGTGCGGCGCCTGCTGGAAAATGGTGCGAACAGTTCCTTTGTAAATCAAATTATCAA
The DNA here is from genome assembly GCA_039814425.1 of Pseudomonadota bacterium. Taxonomy (GTDB): domain Bacteria; phylum Pseudomonadota; class Alphaproteobacteria; order Rhizobiales; family Rhizobiaceae; genus JAALLB01. The sequence continues at coordinate 999 of JBCCBE010000055.1, read as the reverse complement.
TGAAGCTATTCCGCTGGATGAAGTCGCCGCCGATCCATTTTCTGAAATCTCTGAAGGCTCGCCGGTCGTGCAACTTCCATCGGCATTGTATGAGCCGGAACGGATTAATTCAAAGGGGTTGGATTTAGATAATCCGGTAGATTTACAAATACTTGAGCAAGCACGAGAACCTTTCAAAAATCACCAATGGCAGGCAGAGCCGCTTACAGCCACCAAGTCCACTTCAAAGAAACCTGCGGTCTGGGAAGTAATCAATCCAGCTGACATGCAAGACAAGGTTGGTGCTGTAACGCTTGCAAGTGATGAAGATACTGAAGCAGCAATTAATGCTGCTCAAAACTGGGAAAGTGCTTCTGCCGAAAAACGCGGAGAAATTCTAAATACAGCCGCGGATTTATACGAAGAAAATTTTGCTGAACTTTTCGGTGTAATCACTCGGGAAGCGGGCAAAACTCAGAATGACTGCATTGCCGAATTGCGCGAGGCAGTAGATTTCCTGCGCTATTATGCGGCCCGTGCTCAAAAGCTGGAACAGCCAGCGCGCGGCATCTTCTGTTGTATTTCACCATGGAATTTTCCGTTGGCAATTTTCACGGGACAGATTGCGGCAGCCCTTGCGGCTGGTAACGGGGTGATAGCAAAACCGGCTGAAGCTACGTCGCTTACAGCCTTTGTCGCGGTAAACTTATTGCATAAGGCAGGGGTACCGCGAACCGTGTTGCAATTGCTTCCGGGAGAAGGTGGAAAGATTGGCCGGTTGCTAACCTCTGACAGAAGAATTAATGGCGTTTGCTTTACAGGCTCTACCGCTACGGCTCAGCAGATAAACCGGGCGATGGCTGGAAGCTTACACCCGAACGCTCCTTTGATTGCTGAAACTGGTGGCTTGAACGCCATGATCGTCGACAGTACCGCACTACCGGAACAGGCGGTTAGGGATATTGTAGTTTCCGCGTTCCAATCTGCCGGGCAGCGGTGCTCAGCGCTTCGTGTATTGTA
>JBCCBE010000153.1:0-3837 GCA_039814425.1 Pseudomonadota bacterium | reverse complement strand
GGAAAATATTTCGTCGGAGGCATTGTAGAGCGGCGCAGTAAGCGCACTGCCAAAAACGATCAGCACAAATCCGATTACAAGAATCTTGATGGTTTGGGGCAAGGTTTGCTCTTGAATCTGTGTCACAGCCTGCAAAAGACCAACAATAAATGCCACAGCCGTAGCCACTAGCAACGGTGGCACCAAGAACACTGCAGAATAATAGAATATGTTGTATAGAGCAGAGACGAGTTGGGATTCATTCATGACAATTCACCTCCTTATGCATAGGTTAAAATCAGCCCATGCACGAGCTTGGTCCAGCCATCAAGGAAGACAAAAAGCATCAGTTTGAATGGGATTGAAATTGTGGTCGGTGGCACCATCATCATGCCAAGCGCGACCAGAATAGTTGTGACGATGATGTCGATCGCCATGAAAGGCAGGTAGAGAAGAAAGCCGATTTCGAAGGCCCGAGTCAGTTCCGACAGTAAAAAAGAAGGGACCAGTATCGACATCGACGATTGATCTGCTTGCGCTGCTAAACCTTCGCCCCAGATTGCGGTTGTTGAATTGCTGAAGAATGCGAGTTGTTTCGGATCTGTGTGTTTTTGCAAAAATGCCTTTAAAGGCTCAACAGCAAGCTCACCGGCGTTCCGCCATTCTGCAAAAGAATCAAATTGAAGACCGGTAGATTCCAGTCTTGAAAATGACTCGTTCAACACCGGCATTGCCACATAAACCGACAGGATCAGGGACAAGCCGTATAGAATAATGTTTGGTGGCAGCTGCTGAATGCCCAGGGCATTCCGGACAATGAAAATTACCACGGCAATCTTGGCGAACGCAGTTACTGTTACAGCAACCAGAGGAAGGAATGCCGTTCCCAGTAGTAAAACAATGATACCGAATGAATTTTCTTCAAACATTCAGATTCCTTTCCGGGAAAGAAAGTGGGGTTTAAAAATTCTGTTAGTTCTAGAAACTGCCAATTGTATCGACAGTTACTCCAAGATTAGCGCCAATAAGGGCAATATGACCCTGCGCGTATGGCATGGACTGGTAATAAACATATGCTCTGTTGCCCTCATACCGATCCATCGGCAGGCGGGTGCCAATCTGAACACTGGACCGCTCAAATGCGCCGAGGTTCATACTGCCAATTCCAAATGTTACGAAAACATGGTCTGTTTGAGCAGTTGTTAATTCGATCGGCCCGGCTAGATCACCAGCGATCTCAATCACTTCATCTTCGATATGTATCGGCCAATAATACCTATCTTTGCGGACCAGTACGCCCTTGATTGTATCTGATGGCATGACGCCGCAATCAATCGAAGCACCGCTCCTTGCCAAATAGGCCTGACTTGATGGAATGACCACTGGTCCAAGATGTACCACCATATGCGGATCGAGCATCTTTTCATCCATCGAAGAATTTTTATCCGCGAATGCTTCCAACCGATCCAACATATCGCCGGTCACTCTCAGGCTTCCGGCATACTCATCGTCGTTTACATGCAACTTTAAAACAAGCAATTGGTTGCTTATCGGTGTTGTGACTTTTTGAATGCCTGTGAACGAGATTTTCTTACCAAACACGTTTTCCAACTGGTCCAACCGGGGTGTTAAGAAATGTTCAAGAATTATAGTTGCATCGGGGCTAGCCAACGCATCTGTATCCAATCCAGGCGAGCCTGCTTCAATAAGCTGCTTACAAAAGTCGGTTGGTAGGTAAATGGCAAATTCATCATTGGATGCAACGCCAGATATCTCCGCCCAATTGCCGTTTGCAGTAACAGGCATTGCTTTGGATGTTGTTTCCACCTGAACGTGAAACTCACCGATCCCAAAAGATAGATCAGCAATCAATCCCTCCCAGGTTGAATAAATTGAAAGGAGGGTCGAACCTGATTTATTGTAAGTTTCCCAATTAGCCGCCTGCATGAAATTTCTTCTTCACTCTGGTTATTCGTGACGGATTGCCTCCATAATTTCCAGAGAGACTACTTTGTCACGAAGTTGCTTACTTCGATCTTCACGCTGCAATAAGTGTGCCAGATGCTGGCGTTTGGCTGTTGCAATGGTTAATGCATCAGACAATTCTTCCTTGCAGGACTGGGTATAAATTTCCGAGTTTCGGATCTCAGTCGCGGTCATTTTGTAGATATTTGTAATGCGACCGTTTTCTAAAGCTGGATTATCTGACTTGCTAAGCAGTCTGGATAATCTTTCTTCACGCCTGTTATCGCTTGTCGCACGAATGTGAGTCTCATGATCTTGTGCTGATAAAACCGCATTCTCGCGATCATGGACTTCCCGGTTGGCCCTCGCATAATTTACTTCCGCCAGCTTTCGCCGCATCTCTTTGACACGCAAAATGCGCTCGATTTGCTCACGCTTCATCGTCGCTCAAAGCCTTCATTGCCTCAATTGTGGAATGCACTTCAATGTGGATATTTGCATCCTGTATCAAGAATTCCTGGAGTGGCTGATGAACGTTAACCGCATCATCAGCGATCTGGTCTGTACCACTCACATATTCACCCATCTGGATGAGGAGTTCCATATCCTGGTATTTCGCCATCAGTCGGCGCAATCGGTTGGCAGAACTGTTATGTTCGCTATCAGCAATCTCGTTCATCAAACGACTTTTGGAACGCAGAACATTGATTGCCGGATATATACCGCTACGAGCAAGCTCCGAATCGAGGATCAGGTGACCGTCAGTCAAACTGGCAATCTCTTCTGCAATCGGATCATTCACCCCATTGTTTTCAACCAATACGGTGTAAAAGGCAGTAATCGCGCCGGAAGCAGTTTTACCACTACGCTCAATCAAACGCGGTAATTCTGCATAAACCGATGGTGTAAAACCAGACCGTACTGCATTTTCACCTGCAGACAATCCAACTTCGCGTAATGCGCGTGCGTAGCGCGTTACACTGTCAAATAACAGCAGAACCTGTTTTCCCTGCGCCCGATACTGCTCTGCGATCGTGGCAGAAACCTGAGCTGCCATTATACGTTCCATTGCTGGTCGATCTGACGTTGCAACTACGACAACACAGCGTTCCCGAACGTGTTTTGGCAACTGACGTTCAAGAAACTCGTTTACTTCGCGGCTTCGCTCGCCAATCATTGCAAGTACAACAACATCTGTTTGTGAATGTCTGGCAAGCATTGAAAGTAGTGTCGATTTACCTGCACCGGCTTCACCAAAGATTGCCATACGCTGACCGTGGCCCACCGTATTAAACCCGTCGATGTTTTTGATTCCGGTTTCAAACGTTTCATCGATAACGGCAAAATCAAGTGCGTTGGTTGCCTTTGGAACAATATCAACACGCTGCATGACTTCGGTATCAATAGGCAATCCATCCATCGGACGTCCCAACCCATCGAGTACCCGTCCTGTCAGTTGTGGACCGACATGGATTTTGCAAGCCTCGCCAGTTCCGATCACCTGCGTGTTCGAAGATATGCCATCTATTGCCTGCAAGGGTGAAAGAATTGCACTACCTTTATCGAGTGCCACTACCTGAGCATCCAAGTTCGTAATCCGTCCGGGAATACGCAAGATACATCGCTCACCAACAAATACGTCTGTTAAGGTTGTCACGATCCTGCTGGCTGTAACCTCGATTACTGCTCCGATTTCGCGATGCAATTGGCAAGCATTGATACCCGTCTTAATTGCATCTAAATACGGCGCCATCCGCGAATTTGGCAATTGATTGCTCGTTGCAAGTTGGTCCATTTCTAGTGATGGGGTCATGTGCTGGCTGCCTGATTCTTGATTCTTGATGTGCTTGCTACTGCATCACCACAGGCCTTTTTGATTGCAGCTAACTGCGC
>JBCCBE010000137.1:0-5530 GCA_039814425.1 Pseudomonadota bacterium | reverse complement strand
TTATGATTGTTTCGATTTATGTTTCAAAGTTTCTGCGTAAGGTATCGAGTATCTGGCTTTCACGAATTTTATTGGGATTATCAGGTCTTGCTTCGTTTTCCCTAATATTTCGAGGCTTAGGAATTTAATCAAAAACTAATTATTCTGATTAGGTTTTAGTCTCAAAAAACAGGCCATTCTGGTATACCGGTTCGTCATTAATGATAATAATCAGCAATTTAGCGATTTCGTCAGTAAAAAATTAACCAAAAAAATACCTTTGTCTGACCATCCTTCAAAGTTAGGGCGGTAACTTTAAAGAGATTGAATTGCGACATGGAAACTACCTCTGATAACAATGAGGTAATGAATAGCCGGAATCTGCCGGATGGGATCTATGCTTCAGTAGTGCAATCCCTGTATGCAGATGCTCGCAGTCTGTTCGTCGGTATTCTCACGCTTACAATTGCGCCGATTATCCTTTTCCTTAAAAGCGGCGACCACTTTCAGTTGGTTTTTTCCTGCCTGTTCATGATCTTTGGCGTGCTCAGAATGCTTTTGGCGCGCGAATATGCATTAAAAGTAGATAATAATACGAGCCGCAAATTATACACGAATTGGGAAAGTAAATATCTCTACTCCAGTTCGATCTATGTGGCGCTGTTAGGTTTATGGTTCATCACAAGTGTTGCGCAGACCAAAGACCCATTTGCGGGAGTTTTGAGTCTTTCCTTATCCCTTTGTTACATGATCGGGATTATCGGCAGAAATTTTGGCAGTGAACGGGTCGTTGTGGCGCAGGTCACTATTGCCAGTGTTTTTATCATCGTTGGTCTTGCAATGTCCGGCGGCTACTACAACGTAATTCTGGCAGCATTTCTGATACCTTTTTTTGTTGCTATTCGAATGATGTCTGCGCGGCTAAGGGAAATGCTCCTTTCTGCAGCGATTAACGCAGAAGAAAATCATACCATTGCAAAGCGTTTTGATACTGCCTTGGAAAACGTTGCACACGGAGTGGCAATGTTTGATCGTAGCGGGAAAATTACCGTTGCAAATGAACGGTTTCTGGAACTGACGGAACTCAATGAGCGGAACGTTGTTGGTAAAAATCTGTCACAGCTTGAAATTCCAAACGCAGTATTCACTCAGAATATTGAGACCTTTCTAGGCTCCAATACCTCGCATCAGTTCTGTTTTCAGCTTGATGACAAACAAATTGTTGAAGTTGATTACAATGCAATGGAAGGCGGCGGCGTTGTTGTTCTATCAGATATTACAGAGCGGATGATATCTGAGCGTGCAATCCGTAATTTGGCCAATTTCGATCCGTTAACAAAACTTCCAAACCGACGCTGCTTTATGAATGAAGTCGACAAACGTCTTGTTAAAGACGGGAAGCTTGAAGCTTGTGCGATGCTGTTTCTTGATCTTGATAAGTTCAAGGAAGTCAATGATGCGCTTGGTCATGCGATTGGAGACAAATTGCTGCAGGCTGTGGCAGACCGGATCAAAAGTTTGATCCGGTCTGTAGACATGGTTTGCCGTTTCGGTGGTGATGAATTTTTGATTATCGTGCCGGGTGAAATCGATATTCCTAGGTGCTCCCACTTGTGCGAAGAGATCATTCAAGAACTGAATAAATCTTACCAGATTGAGCAATATACGATCGATATCAGCGCCAGTATTGGCATCTCCATGGCGCCACGGGATGGAAATGAGCCTGACGTCTTATTGCAGCATGCAGATGTGACCTTGTATCACGTGAAAGCAAGTGGTCGCGGCACTTATGCTTACTATTCAAGTGATCTGGGTAAAGCTATCCAATTGAAACGGGAGCTGGAGCTTTATTTAAGAGAGGCGATTGAAAATGAAGCTCTAGAAGTTCACTTTCAACCGCTGGTAAATATTTCCCAATCCAGAGTTACAACCTGTGAAGCACTGGTGCGCTGGACGAATGAAAAGCACGGACGAATTCCACCAGACAAGTTTATTAAAATTGCTGAAGAGGCGAACCTGATCCATCAGCTTGGTGTTTTTGTATTACGCGAATCCATGCTTGAGTGTCTGAAGTGGCCTGAACATGTAGATGTGGCAGTAAACGTGTCATCAATTCAGTTTCACCGGTATGATATCTATGCCACCCTTAAGGAACTTCTTGAAGAAACCGGATTGCCAGGCCATCGCCTTCAGATTGAAGTGACAGAAAGCGTTATGCTCGAAAATGTCGAGGATGCAGCAAACACACTTTCCAGAATAGCTGAACTTGGCGTCAAGATTTCCCTTGATGACTTTGGAACCGGATTTTCCAACCTAAGCTATCTACACAAATTGCCATTCGACAAGATCAAGATAGATCGATCCTTTATTCAGGACGGTATTATCGAACCGCGATCCTTCACGCTTCTCAAAGGCGTCGTTAGCTTGATCAAAAGTCTTGGACTATCCGTTGTGCTGGAGGGCATTGAATCTGAAGATCAGTTGCGCCAACTAACAAAATGTGTTGGTGTCGATGAGGTTCAGGGCTACCTCTTTTCTCGGCCTTTGCCACAAGAAGACATCACAAAGTTACTTTGTTCTGACTCACCAGAAAAAGCTACCGATTTGCAACGGTTAACAGGATAAATTGTATTAACTTACTTTCAATGATTTGATTAATACTCTGTTTACTTTTCCTAATTTTGAGTTAACTTAATTTGCGTAATATAAATATGGGGTTATGAATGTACGTTGAGGCGCAAGGCTCGGAATTTGCGGAGAAACTTTTAGGGTATCTTCAGCAGGTTGATTACCGGGTTGCAGAATCAAACGTTGATCGAGAAAAAGTATATCGGTTGCGTTATCAGGCATATTTGGAAGAAGGCGCGATTGACCAAAATCCTTCCAAAATGTTCCATGATGACTACGATAACTTTGAAAATTGCTGGATTTTCGGCATTTATATAGACGATAAACTCGTAAGTTCCATTCGCTGTCATGCAATTTCGCCAGAATTCCCAAAAGGTCCTGCGATAGATGTGTTCCCGGATATAGTTGGGCCGATGGTTCATGAGCAAGGACTTACGGTAGTCGATCCAACGCGTTTCGTAGCGGATCCAGATGCTGCGCGTGAATTCCCGGAACTACCTTATTTGACGTTGCGGGTGGCTTGCATGACCTATGACTATTTTGATGCAGAGTATTGTCTGGCCACTGTTCGAAAAGAGCATGCTTCGTTTTACCGCAGGGTGTTTCGAGCTGAAATGCTGTGCGAGCCGCGGCCCTATCCAACGCTCAAAGCGCCGATCTGCCTGATGAAAACAAATGTTGCTGCTTTCAGAAGTAAGTTGTTGCGGCGTTATCCGATTTTTGAATCTAGCTTTACCGAACGCAGAATGTTGTTTGATTTAAAGCATCAGGAAAATTTGAGGCAATTGGATAATCCGGTTACAAAACTGGTCGGCTGAACCGTTTCACATTCGACATACATGTTGCAATGGGCTGATTGAGCCATTGGCTACACAGAAACGTTTGAACTCTTGAACAATTCGTCATAATCCTAGTCTGTCATCTGGCTGATGCAGGCAGGAATAAATATGAATATCATCAGTGTTAACCGTCATATTCTGCCCGCTGCGTTTTTGTGGTTCAGCGTTTTGCTGCTTTTGATCCTTTTTGCAGGCGTACTAGTAGCAATTATTGGGCGGATGATCCTTTCTTACGGATTTGTCTGGATCTATGACCTTCAACATTATGCTTTCGGACTTTTAATTCTGGCTTCTACTGTGATTGCTTTTCTGGCTGGAAAACATGTGAAGATCACGCGCGGTTCCCAACAAAACCAAACTGTATGGTTTAATCGCGCCTGGATGCTTTTTGGCGTGATTTTACCATTTTCAGCACTTTTGATCCTGGCAATCACCCCGGTTTTCACGGCTTGGCAGCAAATGGAAGGATCAACCGATCCGCAAGGGATGCCGGGCTATTTTCTAGTTAAAACTGCTCTCCCGTTAATAAGCCTCCTATTTATTTTAATTGCCATTAGACGGTGTATCAGCAATCCAGCGGTTGGTTCTCAAGGGTCCAACGAATAATGCAGGTGTTACTGCTTATCCTCCTGGTTTTCGGTCTTTTTGCCGGCATTCTGGCTGGCATTCCAGTGATGTTCTCCTTGCTTGGAGTATCGTTTCTCGTTACCGGATTTGGATATTTTACTGGCGTGTTCGATCTTGCGTTACTGGGTGCTTTGCCGCCACGTATCTTCGGATTGATGGCAAATCAGCTTTTATATTCCGTACCCTTATTTATTTTAATCGGCAAAGTGCTGGAGCATGCAGGGATCGCGCAATCAGCTCTTTCTGGATTGGGCGGAAATGGTAAGAGCCTTGCCAAGCGCCTGCCATTTGCAGTGATTGGGATCAGCGTTATCATTGCCTGCAGTAGCGGGGTTGTTGGTGCTACCATCGTAATGCTCGGAACACTGGCATTTCCGGCCATGATCAATGCCGGGCATGAACGGCGATTTTCTGCCGGCCTTATATGTGCTTCCGGCTCCCTGGGGCAGATCATTCCGCCATCCATCGTATTAATCTTGCTTGCCGACCAGATTTCAAACGCCTGGCAGGTCAGTCAGCGGAATTCGGGAAATTTTGCCCCCGACCCGGTAACGATAGGGCATTTATTCGCTGGCGCTTTATTGCCCGGTCTGGTGCTGGCGGCGGGGTATGTGGCTTATACATTCGTTCATTTGCGGGGTTTTACTGTTTCCGGGGAATGGTCTGAACCTTTGGAAGCTAAAAGAACAAGTCTATTCAGTCTCATCGGGCTTATGTCCTTGCTACTGGTTCCGGCAAGTATACTTTTTGGTTTTGCAACCGCTACTGAGGCATCGAGTATTGGATGTCTGCTTGTTATTCTAATCGCTGTTGCCAGTGGCAAAGTCGGTTCGCTGGGAAAAGCGTTTACCGAGACAGTTGAACTGACCGGCGTCATATTTGGCATTATAATCGCGGCCTCAGTTTTTGCGCTGGTTTTTCGCGGCCTCGAAGGTGATCGGATTGTAGAATATGCGTTATCCGATTTGCCTGGCGATGGTCAGGTTGCGCTTTTGGTCATTATGGCGTTTGTGTTTGTTCTTGGCTTTATTCTTGAATTTGTTGAGATTACCTATCTTGTTGTACCCATTGCCGCTCCAGTTCTGTTCAGTCTTGGAGTGGATCCAATATGGTTTGCGATTTTGATGGCCGTTAATCTTCAATTGTCCTTTATAACGCCGCCGATGGGGATCAGCCTTTTTTATCTCCAGTCCGTTACGCAGCTTCCTGCAAAAATTCTATTTCAATCCACGCTTCCATTTATCCTGATACAGCTTGCGGTATTGGTGTTTATGTATTCTTTCCCTGCTCTCGCGATTTGGCTCCCATCAGTTCTAATTTGACTTGCAAGTTAAGTACCGTAAGGATGAATTTAGAGAATATGTTGGAGTGAGATTGATGGCTGAAGCAGCACAACCTTTGAACTTAAAAAGCAGTCCTGACCTTGGCAAATTTGCTTGGGAAGACGCTTTTTTGCT
>JBCCBE010000121.1:0-6799 GCA_039814425.1 Pseudomonadota bacterium | reverse complement strand
CGGAATACCGCGCGCGCTACATCGAAGCTGGCAGTGAAGCACTTTCAATGCGTGTTGTAGTAGGCAAAAAATCGAACCAAACCAATTTCTTCTATGATGAAATAGAACACATTGTATATAATCCTTACTGGGGTGTGCCGCGGTCAATTATCGTCAATGAATTTCTCCCTAAGTCATTGGGAAATCCAGGATACCTGGATCAACGCGGATACGAAGTGACCACATTTGGTGGTAAGCGGATTTCCTCATCCTCAATAAATTGGGGCGAAGTTGGCGCTCATCCAAAATTTGCAGTGCGCCAGCCTCCGGGCAAAAAGAATGCGCTTGGTGAACTAAAGATCATGTTTCCGAACAAACATTCGATTTATATGCACGATACGCCGTCAAAAAGCCTGTTTAATAAACAGCACAGAGCTTTCAGCCATGGTTGCGTCAGACTTCATGATCCAAGAGCAATGGCGGCAGCCGTTTTGGGTAGATCGGTCAATCACATTGCTTCAAATGTAGGCGCGGGACAGAACCGTACAGAAAAACTTAAATCAAAAGTACCAGTGTACGTATCGTATTTCACCGCATGGCCTGACAAAGACGGAAAGGTCAATTATTTCCGTGACATGTATGATCGCGACTCTTACTTAACCCGCGCGATGATCGCGACCAGTAAAGCGCGTCAGAGCGGTATTGCGTCATAATTTCTTAGTTGTAATAGAACGATGAACGGTCAACGCGTTTAGAAGCGAGGACCGTAGGCCGCTATCAATTTTGAATATCGGATAAGTTATTTAGAAAAATTGATGGTGCCGACTTTAAACACTTTGCCTGTACCTGGGTCGGTACGGCTGATTTGAACGACAAAAGATTTAGCACTCTTTGAGTTGAGGTTAATAAGAGCCACAATATCATTTTTTGTTATTCGATCCCGTGCCTTAAATTTGAATTTTATCTTGGTGCCGCTGCGTTTTCCGGAAAAATTGCTTTGTTTGAGATTGGCCAGTGAACGGAACATGGATGCGGTATATGCATTTTTGTTACCATTTTGTTGGATAAAGCCGTTCAAGCTAAAAACAAACCCACTTACCGCACAATTGCCGGTCATTTTAAGTCGATTGGTATTGCCATCTGGCTTCGCATTCATCCTGCATCGGATAGACTCGTTTTTGCCTTTGGCACTAGCCTTCACCAAGCCTTTGCCACGCCATTTGCCAGCCATATTCTCAAATATTGCCGGTGAAGCCTCGACTGGTTGCACAATTGGCCCTGATACAGATAACAGGCACGCAAGCGAAAGAGTGCTAAAAAGTCGTTTAAACATAACAAATGACCTCCGTTTTATTCAACCTTAGCCTTATCAAGATTTAAAGCTAAATAGGCTGGCAACTGAAATATGTCTGCCAAAAATGCAAATACCAGAGTAAGTATAACAAACATTGAAAATACCGCCATAGCGGGCAAACTGCTGAAACACATTATCAATAGACCAGCTGATAAAATCAGTGTGGTAGAAAATATTGCAGGTGTTACTTCTTTCAATGCCCCAGCAACGGCGGTCAGATTGTCGTGCCGCTCTTTATTGATCATGTATTGATTGATCATGTGAATTGAATCATCAACTGCGATCCCAAATGCGACCGTAAGAGCAACCGTGATTGACATATTCAAAGGTATTCCAGCAAAAAACAGAATGAGTTCCACGCTGAGAATAGGCAGCAGATTAGGTATTAAGCAATATAATCCAAGGCGCATGGAACGTGCGGCAATGGCAATCATGAATATTGATAAGATGACCGCAACTAACAGGCTGATCCTCAGATTATCCATTAATCGAGGGGCGACCACGCCGGACAGAATAGGGTATCCAGTAATCCGAACTACGTCCTCCAAGCCACTGTTTGCAAGTTCAGTGCGAAACTGACCAATCTTGCTCTGCATCTCACTGGCCGATAGATTTGACGAAGAGAAAATTGTGACCAGCATCTTATCCTTATTGATTGAAACAAACCGGCTCGTCAGCTCTCTGGGAATTTCATCAAGAAGGCGATCATCAAGTTTACCGCCACCTTTCTTAAGCTCCTCTGCAAAATCTGCCAGGGAATAATAAGAGCCTTCCCCGAAAACCTTGCTGGCTGCAAATGTGGTGTCGTAGACGCGTTTTTCGTTCTCCGGAGCATCAAGTTTTATGGATGCGTCCATGTCTACAATGGCAAATAGGGGAGTGGTTCCGGAATAGGTTTTGTCGATATAGACTTCGCTTTGACCAACTTCGGACTGACTTCCCAGATAGTCTATCAAGCGAAAGCGGTTATCAATTTTCAGATGCGCATAAAGGCCTACCGCACAAAGCACAAAGCCGATACCGATAAGCGTCTTCTTATATTTAAGAACGGCGATTGCCGGTACAGCCACCAGCGAGAGCCTACGCGCCCGGGCCTGTTTTGGTGCAAATCCAGAACGATTTGCCCAGTAAAGGCTGGTTGGAAGCACCAACATCAGGCATACGTAGCCGGTAATAATGGCTACTGCGCCTACCAGGCCGAGCTCTAGCAGGCCAAAATTTCCACTAATGCACAGGGATAGCAACGCGACTGCCGTTGTTAGTGTGGAAAGTGCGCAGGCCGGGCCAACCTGTTTAATGGTGCTTGAGATGGAACCTATTGGCGTTGCATCGGAATCACTATTGTTCTGCCATTTAAGATACAAATGTAGAGTGTCTGCGAATATAACTACAATGAGCAAAACCGGCAGGATGTTTGTAAGAAAATTGAGCTTGATACCTAAAAGCCCTGCACCGCCAAGAAACCACAGTACTGAGATCAGGGCAGGGAGGGCGCAAATTATCATTGCAACTGGATGACGGAACAAAATCAGGGATAAGAGCGCACACATAAGAACTGCAATTGGTGCGAGTATTTGGATATCTGAGACAATTGAGTGGATGATATCAGCACGAATTGCCGGTTGTCCTGCAATACTGATTGAAATTGAATCAGTTTCAAAGTCTTTGGCTAATTCTGTAAGCCCACGCATTGTTTCCTGGACCTGATTATCTGCTGTGGCCTCAGCCTTGGTATAGACTACCATGACTGCCGAATCGTAATTCGGGCTAAACAGGGACTGCGAACTTGGAATTTCTGCTGCTAAAGCCTTCAGGGCAGCTTTGACCTCATCATCAGTCTGGAATTCTGCGGGAAGGGCTGATTGCCATCCTAATTCTGGGCTTGCATATCGTACAAGTGAAAAGATCGATAAAATGCTCTCAACACGATCATCCAGTTGGAACTCAAAATTCAGCTCGCGGAATGTTTCAATACCCTCAACCGTAGCCAGGTTCGGGATCCGCATAAGAACAACTGCATCATTATTGAAATTTCGAAAACTTTGAAGCAGTTCATCATAATGTTCTAGTTCTACTGAACCATCACGCAGTATCTCAATATTTTCGCCGGAAAATTCAAGCCGTAGTACACCCACTAGTGCAACGAGAGTGACTAGCGCGATCACCAGACTTGAAACGAGCGGTAATCGAAGCGCCGCTAGTCCAATTCTTTCCAGCCCAAAACCATTTATCATCTAATATCCAGATACTTGCAACATTTTGAATAGCTCAAAGATGATTAATCTTTTGTGTAGCATTTACAAAAATCGATTAAGCTTTCGTAAATTATGATTTGGTTTTGGATTTAAGATGGCCAGCGTTTTGATTGAAAAGAATCGAATTGGTTTCAGCAGTTTGGCCATGATTTTGCGTATTTCGGTGTAAATCGACTGCCCGATGAACCGCTGGGCGATCCTTCATAACAGACCGCCAGCGCGATAGATTGGGGTAATCATCTAGTGGACAGTCAATCGCTTTTGCTATTAGGACCCAGGGAAACGAAATCATGTCGGCGATTGAATATTCACCTAAAATAAATTCTCTACCCTCAAGCCGCGTATCGAGAACCTGAAGACAACGTTCGTATTCGCCCTTGTAACGTTTAAGGCCATAGTCTTCTGTTTTTGGGGCATAATTTCTGAAGTGGCTGTATTGTCCACCCATTGGACCCAGATTACCGACTTGCCAGAACAGCCATTCATACAATTCCAATTTAAGGCTAGGCTCAGATGGCAAAAATCGTCCGGTCTTTTCTGCAAGATAGAGTAAAATAGCACCGCTCTCAAAAACGCTGACAGGATCACCATCCACGTCACGATCCAGGATTGCAGGCATTTTAGCGTTTGGATTTATTGCGAGAAATTCAGGCGTTAATTGATCACCGCGCGTAAGTTGCATCAAGCGTGTTTCATAATCCAGCCCGCATTCCTCTAGCATTATGCCGACTTTCCAACCATTGGGGGTTGGCGAATAATAAAATTCAATCATTTGTGCATTTTGACCCTAAAACAAATTCATCCCTTTAAGGCTGGCATGTCCATCTTTGGCGACGATGATATGGTCGTGAACTGTTATGCCAAGGGAACCAGCAATCTCGTCGATTTTACGTGTCATTTCAATATCAGCTTTGGAAGGTGAAGGATCGCCGGAAGGATGATTATGCACAAGGATTATTGCAGTTGCAGATAAAGACAGGGCGCGAGCAATAATTTCGCGGGGATAAACCGGTGTATGATCTACAGTTCCAATTTGCTGAACTTCATCGCGGATCAATTGGTTTTTCTTGTCGAGAAACAAGATACGAAACTGTTCTCTGGTCTCAAACGCCATGCATGCGCGGCAATAGTCCAACACTTGTGACCAGGAAGAGAGCAGAGTTTTTTCCCGCAAGTTCCCTTCCAGTAATTTTGTTGCAGCAGCCCGTATGACTTGAAAATCTGTAATCGCAGCGTTGCCCACACCTTTGACCTCTTGCAACTGGTCGGAAGGTGCCCAGAGTACCTCCGCGAAACTGCCAAACTTTCTAACCAGTTCCTTAGCAATTGGTTTGGTGTCACGCCTTGGAATAGTTCGGAACAAAACCAGTTCCAGTAACTCGTAGTCATCCATTGCCGACGCGCCGTTCTTGACGAATCTGGCTTTAACCCGTGCCCTGTGGCCTACAAGATCACTTTTTGGAACACCTTCTTCAAATCCTATGAAATCATTCGCCATAAAAATTCCTGCATTTGGCGAAAGGATATTAGGAATTAATGTCTAGGGTCAAGACGCAATGATTTAAACTCTAGGTATAATTAGGAATCGTATGCCCGGCTGGTGAAGTTGTGAATATTTCACAACCGTCTTCAGTAACGCCTACGCTATGTTCATACTGTGCCGAGAGTGAACGGTCGCGCGTTACAGCTGTCCAGCCATCGGACAAAACTTTGACGCTGGGCCGGCCAAAATTGATCATTGGCTCGATGGTGAAAATCATTCCCGGTTTGAGTTCAGCGCCTTCGCCACGTCTGCCGTAATGTAGAATATTTGGGGCATCATGAAACAGGCGCCCCACGCCATGCCCACAAAACTCCCGGACTACCGAACAGCGTTCACCTTCGGCATAAGACTGGATCGCTACACCAATATCGCCAGTTGTGTTTCCTGGCTTCACCGCTTCGATACCTACCATCAACGAGTTATACGTAACTTCGATCAATCGCTCCGCAGCACGTTTTATATGACCAACCGCATACATGCGACTTGAATCACCATGCCATCCATCAACCACAAACGTGACATCAACATTGATTATGTCACCCTCGCGCATCGGCTTTTCATTTGGAATGCCATGACATACGACATGATTGATCGATGTGCAGCATGATTTTGGAAACCCGCGATAGTTCAAGGTAGCGGGAAATGCATTGTTTGCCTTGCCAAATTCAGAAACAAAATCGTCAATGGCCTGAGTACTAGTACCTGGTTTAATGAGATCAGCAAGTTCATCAAGGCAGCGTGCAGTCACCTGTGATGCACGGCGCATTCCCGCGAAATCCTCGGCATTGTAAAGCTTTATGCTTCCTGTGTTACGCGCTGGCACACTTGCAGCTTCGACATAAGCGGTCATACAGATTTACTCGCATTCTTTGTTTATGGGTATTCTATAGTAATGGGATCGTTTGCAGAAATACTATCAGAATATATATCGCACTTTAACGCTAAAGCTTCCACACCAGACTTTCTAGCCTCTATGAACGCTGCAACATATCCTGGATCGCAATCTTCAGCAAAACGCAAACGGTCCCCATCACTTCTCTGTATAATATAAAGCATAACGGCCCGATTTCCACGTTTAACTTCGCGGGCAAGTTCCCTGAGGTGCTTTGCACCTCTAGTCGTGACACTATCGGGAAACTCAAACAATCCGCTTTGTCGTGAAAAATGTACGTTTTTCACTTCCACGTATGTATGTCTGTTTGCTTCGTGGGTAAGCAGAATATCAATTCTGGAGTTTTCACCGTAAGGAATTTCGGTTTTCAACTCGTCATAACCGGATAGTTCTGGCAAGAGACCGCTCTCGATGGCTTCCTTAGCCAGTTTGTTGGGATGGTTGGTATTGATACCAACCATCACGCCGTCTACTTCAACAAGCTCCAAAGAGTAGCGCAGTTTTCGTTTTGGGTTCTCACTATCAGAAATCCATGCTGGAATTCCCGGTTCAGTTAATCCAGCCATAGATCCTGGGTTTGGACAATGGACTGTGATGACTTCACCATTTGGCATTTCGACGTCGGCTAAAAAACGCTTATAGCGTTTTATTAGCCTGGTCTTGATAAGTGGCGGAGTGAACTGCACGGTCCAGCAGGGCGCGTTCGCCCAGGCCTGCGCCAGCTCAGCCGGGGGGGCGGCATAGACGATCAGCGTTCGGTGAAACGAGAGCCGGGG
>JBCCBE010000144.1:0-4654 GCA_039814425.1 Pseudomonadota bacterium | reverse complement strand
TTTAAAGGCAATTGAGCTGTTTTATAGTCTAAAAATAACCGAAATATTCTGAGTACCCAGGATGCATATGTCAAAATTATGCATTAAGGAATTAATATAAGTGTTTGTAATTATTTGTATATTTCCAAACAAAAAAGCAAGGCCAGAAGCCTTGCTAGTTAAATTGCATGTCCCGATCCATGATCTCTAATAAAACAACAGAGAGGCGGCCAATGGAGGCGCCAGGATCACATCCTCCCAAGACTAAGACAGCTATTTGCTTGGTTTTCCCAAATCTTTGAGGCACAAAACCATAGAATAGGTCATTTGTCACATACTAATTTTGATAATTGAGAATATTTTGCCCAAAAGCCGGTTCGACTGAAAAAAGCTGAAAATTATGCAGGCCTAGCACCTACGTGATAAAGGCTTGTTATGTAGGCAGATAACCGCGTAAAAGACTCTAACATTTGCCGAATCCGGATCCTGCATGCGCTTATCACGATATTTTTTACCCGTCCTCAAAGAAACCCCAAAGGAAGCGGAGATCGTATCGCATCGCTTAATGCTGCGGGCCGGCATGATACGCCAGCAATCGGCCGGAATATACTCCTGGTTGCCACTTGGCTTAAAGGTTCTGGACAAGATTTCAGACATCGTTCGCGAAGAGCAAAATAGGGCTGGTGCTATAGAAATTTTAATGCCGACGATCCAATCTGCCGATCTATGGCGCGTAAGCGGTCGTTATGATGATTACGGCAAGGAAATGCTGCGCATTCAAGACCGTCATGAACGCGAAATGTTGTTCGGTCCTACCAATGAGGAAATGGTAACCGAGATTTTTCGATCTTATGTTCGCAGCTACAAGGATTTGCCGCTCAATCTCTACCATATTCAGTGGAAATTTCGGGATGAGGTTAGACCACGTTTTGGCGTGATGCGGGGGCGGGAATTTCTAATGAAGGATGCCTATTCCTTTGACCTTGATGCGGAGGCGTCCAGGGCTGCTTATTATCGTATGTTTGTTTCCTATTTAAGAACTTTTGATCGATTGGGCATAAAGGCAATTCCGATGCGTGCTGATACTGGCCCGATAGGTGGCGATCTTTCCCATGAATTTCTCATTTTAGCCGATACGGGCGAGAGCGAAGTTTTCTGCCATGAAGACATGATGAAAATGCCAGTGCCGGATGAAGCGGTTGATTATGACGACGACGCGCTAATTGCAGGAATTGTTAATCAGTGGACCAGTAAATATGCACGGACCGATGAACTGCACGATCAAGCACTCTGGGATGAATTGCCCGATGGGGAAAAAGTACAGGCACGCGGGATAGAAGTAGGCCATATATTCCATTTTGGTACGAAATATTCCGAACCCATGAATGCGAAAGTGACTGGGCCGGATGGCAAGGACTATACAGTCCATATGGGTTCATACGGCATCGGACCAAGCCGCCTGGTCGGTGCAATCATTGAAGCCTGCCATGATGATGCGGGCATTATCTGGCCTGAAGCGGTGACCCCGTTTGACGTTGGAATCATCAACATGAAACCGGCAGATCAGGCCTGTACGGATGAGTGTGAGCGGATTTATTCAGCCCTTAAAAAGTCCGGTTTGGATGTCTTATACGACGATACGGAAAAGCAGGCAGGGGCAAAGTTCGCGTCTATGGATTTGATCGGTGTTCCAAAGCAGATAATAGTTGGTCCTCGCAGCATCGCAAACGGTGAGGTTGAACTCAAAGACCGTGCTACTGGCAATCGTGAACAAATATCATCGGATGCGGTACTTAATCTATTCTCATGACACAAGATGAATTAAACCCAGCGTCTGCACCGGCAACAATAAAGGCTGCGCCAGGCGCGTTTTCCGCGTTTGAATGGATGCTTGCAGGTCGGTATTTAAAATCGCGACGCAAAGAAGCATTCATATCAGTAATCGCCGGATTTTCCTTTCTGGGTATCACGCTCGGCGTAGCAACACTGATTATTGTAATGGCGGTTATGAACGGGTTCAGAACCGAGTTGCTGGACCGTATTTTGGGCCTCAATGGCCATTTGATCGTTAGTCCTATCGACGGGCCGCTATCTGAATATGGTGGACTTTCCGAACGGTTTTCTAACGTGGAAGGCGTTACACTTGCCGTTCCATTGGTGGAAGGGCAAGCACTGGTAAGTGGCAATCGTGGAAATGGAAGTGGCGCCCTGGTTCGCGGCATACGCGAACAGGATATTAAAGCAATTAAAACGATATCATCCGGCATTGAGCGGGGAAGTCTGGATGAATTTGATACCGCTGAGGGCGTCGCAATCGGTTTCCGCATGGCCAGAAATCTTGGGCTGGAACTTGGTGATGAAATTACGCTGATATCGCCGGATGGCGATATCACTGCCTTTGGCACTACACCAAGGGTGAAATCCTATCCGGTGAATGCGATTTTTAATATTGGCATGTCTGAGTATGACACTTCCTTTATTTTTATGCCGCTTGAAGAATCTCAACTTTACTTCAACTCGGAGGGCAGGGTCGATGTCATTGATATCTATGTTGATGCGCCTGATTCAGTTCGGAAGTTTCGCGAACCAATAGAAGCTGCAGCAAATCGTCTGATATTTCTTTCCGATTGGCGCAATCGAAATGCTCAGTTGACCTCAGCATTGGATGTGGAACGCAACGTTATGTTCATGATCCTGACACTGATCGTATTGGTTGCTGCGCTTAACATTATTTCAGGCCTGATCATGCTGGTGAAGGATAAATCCCACGATATAGCAATCTTGCGGACCATGGGAATAACGCGGGCAGCTGTTATGCGCGTGTTCATGATTACAGGTTCTGCAATCGGGATGGCCGGAACAATTGTCGGCTTTATATTAGGCGTGGTCGTTTGCTTCAACATTAAGGCAATTCAGGATTTTGTTACCTGGGTAACCGGCAGTAATCCCTGGGATCCAACGGTTCGGTTTTTAAGTGATATTCCTGCCCAGATGGATATGACGGAGACTGTTCTCATTCTGGTAATGGCTTTGGTTCTTTCATTTCTTGCAACTCTGTTTCCTGCGTGGCGCGCTGCTAGTCTCGATCCGGTAGAGGCTTTGCGCTATGAGTGAGAAAAACCCAAGTGTTCTGATTATAGAAAGCCTGGAACGTACTTACGGTGATGGACCCCATGCTTTAACTGTCCTTAAAGATGCCAACCTTGAGATAAAACGCGGTGAGATGGTTGCACTGGTAGCGCCTTCGGGTACCGGTAAATCAACTTTGCTGCATTCGGCTGGATTGCTAGAGCGACCCGATAAGGGAGAGGTGTATATTGACGGGATTGCTACCGGCAAGTTACCGGACCGATCGCGAACAAATTTACGCCGGTCTTCCGTCGGATTTGTTTATCAATTTCATCATCTCTTACCGGAATTTACGGCAGAAGAAAATTTGGTAATTCCCCAATTGCTCGCAAATACCCCAAAGTCTGATGCCAAAAAAAGAGCCAAAATATTACTCGAATATATGAAAATTGATCACCGGGCCAATCACAGACCATCAGAACTATCTGGTGGCGAACAGCAGCGAGTCGCAATTGTTCGTGCGGTTGCAAACGCACCGAAATTGTTATTGGCGGATGAACCCACCGGAAATCTTGATCCAGAAACGTCCGAACATGTATTCTTTATGCTTTATCATCTGGTGCGTGAAACCGGCCTTTCGGCACTAATTGCTACGCATAATCATGACCTTGCGAGCAAGATGGATCGCTGCGTCACCCTCAATAGCGGAAAAATTCTCGATTATGTTCCAAAATAGGGGTTGACGAAAAGAACATATTGAGAACATTATACGAATAGAACAAAAGTAGAACGTGGATTTGTATAATGAAATATTTTGTCAGAGATTGTGCTTCGCTTGCCACCATTAGTCTGTTGTTGACTACCATGTATACCTGGGGTGAGATTTTGTCAGCCGGTTTTTAATCAGGTAATTTAGTCGGGGATTACCATCGCAGAATTAGACATATCTATTGCAACAGGGGAACAGGTCAGCGAGATTTCGTTAGAGGAATGAAGATCATTCTCTCATTCGTAATACGATCCGAAATTATTGAAAATGACTGGGAGATGTTCGGAAATGCCTGTTCCATTTGTTCATCTTCATGTCCACTCTGCCTATTCATTGTTGGAGGGTGCGCTTCAAATCCCATCAATTATTGAGCTTGCCTCGAAAGATGGTCAGCCAGCGGTTGCGGTTACCGATCGTAACAATCTTTTTGGAGCGCTAGAGTTTTCAGAAAAAGCAGTCAAGAAAGGTTTGCAACCGATTATGGGTTGTAAGCTTGCGGTGAAATTCACCGAGTCTGAGAATAAGAGCAATCGGCATATCGATTACCCATTTTTGGTTCTCTTGGCTGCAAGTGAAACCGGATTTTCAAATCTTCGTATTTTGATCAGCAATGCCCATCTGGAAAACGATGTGCATGGATTACCGCATGTGACATTGGAGCTTTTGCGCGCGCATGGGGAAGGCATAATCTGCCTAACAGGTGGATCTGAAGGCCCCATAAACCAGTCAATCACAGATGGAAAAATAGCTGAAGCTGAAACACTGTTAAATGAACTCTCTACAATATACTCAGATCGCCTTTATATCGAACTACACCGTCATTCACCCAAAGATCGT
>JBCCBE010000146.1:0-4588 GCA_039814425.1 Pseudomonadota bacterium | reverse complement strand
GTTTTTCGGTCGGTTTATATATGCCCAGCGCGCAATCCATTGCTCGTCTATATGAAATAAAGGAACCAGATAGTCACCTGAAATTAAAAGCCTGTCATATGCGCGGACCGCAGTAATAAATTCTTCTCGTGTGCGCGCTTCAAGCAGATGCTGGATAAGCGCATCAAGCGCAGGGTCATTTGCACCGGCGAAGTTGAAGGTTCCAGGCACGTTGACCGACTGGCTTCCCCAACGCCAGATTTGCTCAATCCCCGGCGAGAGTGACGCGGTATAAGTTTGTATGACCATGTCATAGTCATATTCCTGAACCCGGCGCTGGTATTGCGCGTCATCAACGGTACGGATGCTGACTTCAATTCCCAATTTATCAAGGCTGCGTTTATATGCGATTGCCAGTTTTTCTTCCCGCTCTGAACGGGTTAGTATTTCAAAGCGCAGCGGCTGGCCATCCGCTGAGATCAATCTGGAACCTTTGCGGCTAAAGCCTGCATCCTTGAGAAGGATAAAGGCACGGCGTAGCATTTTTCGGTCGCGGCCAGAGCCATCCGTTGATGGTGGTTTATAGGTTCCATCCAAAACAGATGGTTTCAGCCGGTCAACAAAGGGTTCTAAAAGATCTAACTCATCTGGACTTGCCGGACGGCCAAAAGCAGAGAGTTCTGAACCGTGCCAAAAGCTGGTCGTGCGATTGTAGGCGTCGAAAAAGAGATTTCGGTTGGTCCATTCAAAGTCAAAGGCAAAGGCGAGTGCCTCTCTGGTTTTTGGGTCTTTAAAAATTCCGCGACGGGTGTTGAATACAAACCCCTGCATTTTTGCTGGTCGCCCGGTTTCAAAGCTGTCTTTTATTGCCTCGCCATTTGCTACAGCTGGAAATTTGAAGTTGCGGCGCCAGGCAGCTGGATCGCCTTCTGGAAACACATCAAACAAACCCTTTTTGAATGCCTCAAACTGAGTGTTTGTATTGCGGTAATATTCAATACGAACCTCATCAAAATTCGCAAATCCAATACGACTTGGCAGGTCCTCTGCCCAGTAATCCGGATTGCGGATATAGGTAATAGATTTGCCCGGTTCTATTTCACCCATAGTATAAGGGCCGCTGCCCAGCATTGGCTCCAGACTTGATTGGTCAAAGCTTTCAATATCTATGGCATGTTTTGGTAAAATCGGACTTAGCGAGATTATCATAGGAAATTCACGATCAGCTCTGTCATTGAATGTGAATTTTACTTTTCTTGGTCCGGTTTGTTCGATCTTCTCAATTTTTTTCATTCGCGCGTTATAGGGTGGGCGACCCTTTGCGGTCATAAGCTCATATGTAAATAAAACATCTTCCACGCTTACTGGTTTGCCATCTGACCAGGTTGCTTTTGGGTTCAAAGTGAATTCGATCCAGCGACGATCATCTGGCCATTCTACTTTTTCAGCTAAAAGCCCGTACATTGTGAAGGGTTCATCGCGGGATCGAAACAGCAGACTTTCGAATACGAGCCTTCCAAATTGATGGTCCCAACTGCCGCGGGCATTGGTACGCATTGATTTGAGAATAAATGGATTTACTGAGTCAAACGTACCAAGGACCCCATAGGTGATTTTACCGCCCTTTGGAGCGTTTGGATTAACGTAGGGAAAATGGGCATAGTCTTCCGCAAGTGCCGGGATTCCATGCATTGCAATGCCATGGCTTGGCTCCGAACGCGCGGAAGCAGCACCGTACAGCACCAACATTCCCGCAATAAAATATACAAATTGACGAATCCTCATTTGGCTAAACTATCACACTCGCTGATTTTTTGTTTCAAGAAGGGTGGAAATAAGCAATAAATCCGGCTATCCCACACTCACGAAACTAATAAAAGCGTCTAAATTTTGGCTAATTTCTGGTGTCAAGACGCTGAAGAAAACCAAATCCGTAAGGGGTAATTGATGATTCGCGTCTCCATTCTCAGCACAATGGTTGTTGCCGCAACAACTTTCAGTGGTGTTGTTTCTCATTCACAAGCACAGAATTTGCGGTCCAACGGCTGGTACAAGGCTTGCTCGGATCAGGGAAATAACAAAATCTGTAATGTACAATATCAGGCAGTAGCTTCTACCGGCCAGGTTGTTACATCCATAAACCTCGCGGAGATAACCGGCGATGTTAAACGTCGGGTATTTCAGATTACCGTTCCAACTGGCAGACGGATACCGCCAGGTATTGAAATTCAGGTAGATGACAAAAAAGCAAATGCAATTCCATACTCTTTCTGCACACCTCGAATTTGTGCTGCAGAAGTCAAGCTGGACGACAATTTGGTAAAAATACTGAAGGCTGGCGGAAAATTGACCACGACATCTACCAATTTCCAAGGCAAGAAAAACCCCATCGAGATTACTTTGGAAGGGTTTACTGCTTCTTATGATGGTCCTGCGATCAAGCGTGATGAATTGCAATCGCGTCAGCAAAAACTCGCTGAAGAGTTGAAGCAGAAAGCGGAAGAGACCAAGAAGAAGCTTCAGGAAGCACAGGATGCTGCCACAGAATAGCATTTTCTGAGTCAGAACTTTAGGCAATAAAAATCCCGCATAGAGCGGGATTTTTTTTATTCTTAAAAATACTTTTTACGAAAAGCGTCTAATTGCAATAGACGTCTTTCGTTTTATAGCTTCCATCATCGTTTTGAACGAAAAGCCCATCGATTTCGGGATGACGAAGCGGCTCGCCTGATGAATCTTCAAGCAAGTTTTGCTCAGAAACATAGGCTACATATTCCGTTTCATCATTTTCCGCGAAGAGATGATAAAACGGTTGATCTTTTTTAGGCCGAATGTCTTCAGGTATCGCCTCATACCATTCATCGGTATTGTCAAATTCTGGATCGACGTCGAATATGATGCCCCGGAATGGATAGATACGGTGCCTCACGACCTGACCAATCGTATATTTTGCTGATCTAATCATGCATAATACTCATGTTACGCTTTTCGCGAATGTGAAATATTGAGCGGTAATTATCAACACATAAATTAATTATGTATTGTTTGGCTTAATGAAGCCGGTGAAATACCCATTTTCATGATCTGTTTTCTCAATGCAGGTAACCGGTTTAAGAAATGCATACCGGTACTTCGGAACATTTTTACCGGTAAGAATTGCGATAACAAACTGCGGTTGAGCAGATCAACTCCCATTGTTCGCGTGGTGACATCAGAAAATCTGGCCTTGTGATATTGCTCGCCTCGATTTTCTGTAGAGGCAAAGCGTTTCATGACGTCGATAAGGGCTTCAACATCCCGAATGCCAAGATTGTAGCCCTGCGCACCGATAGGCGGGAAGACATGGGCTGCCTCGCCGACCAATGCATGGTTTTCATTTCCAAAGCGACGGGCTACGAGCCCTTCCATAGGAAAGGAAATTGGGCGTGATACTGCTGAAATTTTCCCCAAATAGGAGTGCATTTGAGTTTCCAGTAACTGATCAAGCTCACGATCAGAAAAATTGAGTATTTCTTGTGCTCTTTGGGGTGTTTCAAGCCAGACCAGGCCTGCCTTGCTGGTGCTTCTGGGTACAATTGTAAAAGGCCCGGTCTTGGTGTGAAATTCAGTGCTGACAAATTCTGATGATTTTTCATGCTCAAAGTCCAGCACCAATGCGGTTTGTGGATAAGACCATCGCTTTTCACCGAATTTGAAATACTCCCGGACTTTTGAGTTTCTGCCGTCGGCACCAACAATGAATTTTGCACCAAAGGATGCGGACTGCCCGTCTATTTCCGCATTGAACGCAGAGTGGTGGTTTTCAACCGGTTCCAGTCCCGTGAGGCTTCCATCGATCACTTCGATGTTTTTTTGCGCTTTCACACATGTGTTTAGGGCCGCCAATAGATTTTTATTCTGAACATTGTAGCCGAATGCCTCCAGATCAATTTCACTTGCATGGAAATCTCCCTGGGGCATGCGGATCAAATTTGTTGATGCATCTACAATCCGCATGGTTTTAAGGGGGTGGGAAAAGGTAGCAACCTCATCCCAAATCTCCAGTTTCTTGAAAAACTCAACAGAGCTATGAAGAAGTGCAGTCGTACGGGTATCAACAAAGGATGTTTTCGGGGAAACCAAGGCAATGGAATAGTCCAGTTTGGCCAGCGAATATGCTGCAGAAAGTCCGGCCAAGCCACCACCGGCGATTAGAATGTCTACGTTTTTCATTATTGCTCATAAATCGGTAGATAAGATGTGGAATTTAGTACGGTCTATAGCATCTCAAAGATGACATGTCCGCGCACGGGTGATAGGTCTTCATAATCGAGTTTATATGGGTTTCACAATGTTTGGCGAATCTAAGAATGCTATGTGGGCATTTTGCGTCCATATTTTAACCGCGTCTGGTGCGTTTTTGGCTTTTTTGTCAATTGTCTCGGCAGCAGAGTATGATTTTGCGATGGCGTTTTTCTGGCTTGGATTGGCGTTGATTGTTGATGGTGTAGACGGACCTTTGGCGCGCAAGCTGGAAGTAAAACGATGGTGGCCGCATTGGTCGGGCGATATGCTTGATAATGTTATCGACTACACAACCTATGTAATGATCCCGGCGTTTATTCTTTAT
>JBCCBE010000143.1:0-4781 GCA_039814425.1 Pseudomonadota bacterium | reverse complement strand
GGGCTTGAGGAGTGGGCGAACGACCCGTCGCTTGCCGCCAACAATGATCGCGTTGCCCGGCGTGATGATATTATGCCGCGCATACGAACTTTGTTCTCCTCCTTGACCAAAAATGAATTGATGGCGCGGCTCGAGGAAACGGGCCTGCCGTTTGCTGCAATCACCAAGCCCGAAGAACTGATCCATGATCCCCATCTTACCGCGTCCGGTGGCCTTCTCGAAACAAAACTCCCTGAAGGGGGATATGCTTTGTTGCCGAACCTGCCCGTCTCGTTCGATGATGAAAGGCTTGCGCTAGAACTCGATCCCCCGATGATTGGAGCGCATACTGAATTCATTTTGAAATCACTCGAATACACGAGTGACGAGATTGAGCGCCTGGTCACATCCCAGATTGTTCAAACAGGGCCATCGTAAATCCACGGACGGTCACGCCGGTCTCTTGCCTCGAAGGCGTCAATTTTGCTCTGATCTTTCAAAGTCAAATCGATGGGATCGAGACCTTCGAGCAACAGCCGTTTGGCATAGGCCCCTATGGCAAAGCCTGAACCCGTGTCGCCCATGGCGAGGTGTTGCTGCTCCAGATCTATCGTGATCTCGTTATCCGCGTCCCGGCCCGCATGTTCTGCCAGCTTTCTGACAGTCTTGATATCAATGATGATCGGAAGGATGCCGTTGCGCACACAATTGTCGAAGAAGATTTCCCCGAATGAACCCGCAACAACAGCACGAATGCCATATTCTTTCAGTGTCCAGACTGCATGCTCTCTTGAGGAACCACAACCAAAGTTCCTTCCGGTAAGAAGAACAATTGCTTGTGCAAAACCTGGTTTGTTCAAAATAAAGTCGGGATTGGGGTGACGCGCCTGCTCATCGTTGTATCGCCACGCCGCAAACAAACCGTCTGACAGACCATCCCTCCCCACCGATTTAATCTCGCGGGACGGAATTATTTGATCTGTATCAATATTATCGATCATCAATGGAGCTGCACGACCGGTGAACCGGGTGATAGGGGTGTTTCTCATATCACGCAGTTCCCATAACTGAACGGGCACTGGTGATTCGTCCGGCCACTGCGCTTGCCGCAACGGTGGCAGGACTTGCCAGATGTGTCCTCACTCCGGGTCCTTGCCGGCCCTCAAAATTCCTATTCGTTGATGACACCACACGATCGCCAGGGGCAAAGGTTTCACCGCCGGCGTAGAAGCACATCGCGCATGCGGGCGCGCCCCATTCGAAACCGGCCTGCTTGAACACACGATCAAGCCCCTCCGCCTCCGCCTGCTTGCGCACCAGCCGTGAGCCAGGAACACAAACAGCGCGCAATCCGTCGGCCACTTTCCGGTCACGCAAAACTTCAGCGGCGGCCCTCAAATCGGACAATCGCCCATTTGTACACGACCCAATAAACACCCCTTTGATCGGAAGGTTAGACAAGCATTGCCCAGGTTTTAGACCCATATAGTCAAGCGCCCTGGGGTTAGCATCAAGGGGGACGTCTTGGTCCAATGGACAGGCTTCTTCTGGGCTGGTCCCCCACGTCACGGTCGGGAACACATCCTGTGCTCGAATCGAGATCTCGTGATCAAAGATGGCGCCTGCGTCGGTCTTTAACGCCCGCCAATGATCGAGTGCTTGAGTCCATTGCTCCTTTTGCGGAGAATATTTCCGTCCCTTGATGTAGCGGAACGTCGCTTCGTCGGGGGCGATGACGCCAGTGAAAGCAGAGAACTCCACCGCCATGTTACACAGCGTCAAACGTTCTTCGACTCCCATGCTGGACACGGCCTCGCCAGTGAACTCAATCGCGCAACGATTTCCGCCTGCCGCGCCGTGGGTGGCGATCAAATGCAACGCCACGTCTTTTGCCCCGATGTCAGGCGAACAGACGCCGTCAACGCAGACGCGCATTTGTTTCGGTTTCTGAACCCGCAAGGAACGCGTCGCCATCGCGTGCTCAGCCTGGCTAGAACCGATGCCCCAAGCTAGCGCTCCTAAAGCACCCAGGCTACAGGTATGGCTATCGGGACAAACGATCGTCATGCCTGGAAGCGCCAGGCCCAGTTCTGGCGTCACGACATGCACGATCCCCTGTCGCTGATCGTCCGTATCAATCAGCCCAATTCCCGCCGCATGCGCCCTTTGCCGGGTCTCAAGAATAAATTGCTCACCACCAGGAGAACGGCTTTCATCGCGATCACGATCTTCCCTAAAGGACACGACATGATCCATGATTGCCCAAACACGATCGGGTGATCTAACAGAACGGTTCTCTTCTGCTAACGCCTTGAGTGCGACGCCGCCCGTTCGTTCGTGTAAAAACACACGATCAAGCGCCAGGAGTTCAGCGCCGTCACCAGAATCCGCAATCCGGTGCATGGCCCAGAGTTTGTCAAACAATGTTGTTGCTTGTCTCACGCTTGCACCTTGGTTCTGGCCTCCGTGAGCGGTGTCTAAATGATCCCGCGCTGGCCCAAATCCTCCATTTCATCTGGAGTAAGATCAAGAAGGCTTTGATAGACTTCTTGCGTGTGCTCACCAAGTTCAGGACCAATCCATCGCACACGCCCAGGTGTTGCGGACAGCTTAGGAAAGACGTTTTGCATCTTAAGCGTGTCCCATTTTGGATGATCGACATCGACAATAGCCTCGCGGGCCTCAAAATGCGGATCGTCGAGCATCTCAGGCGCACGATAGACTTTGCCGCACGGAACGCCGTGCTCGACCATTGTTTGCTCGACCTGATCCATCGTGTGGTTTTGCGACCAAGCATCGATCAAATTGTCGAGTTCCTCTTGATGGGCTCCACGGGCTGTATGATCTGCATAGCGTTCATCAGTAACAAGATCTATTCGCCCAATGGCCTTACAAAGCCGTGCAAAGACGGTATCTTGATTGGCCGCGATAATCATTTCTCCATCGCGGCAATGGTAAATGTTAGACGGCGCCACATTCGGTAGAACTGATCCAGACCGCTCACGAATGTAATTGGAAACAGTGAATTCCGGAATGGTTGCTTCCCTTGCTTTGTAAGGTCACATATGACGCTTGTAGTAGCAACCACTAGGGGACGCTCCCCAGTTGCAGTACTGCTTGTATTTACGGCAGAATTTTCTTCTGTACCAGAATTAGAATTAACTTGCTCGTTACCACCACAACCAATTAAACCAAGAGCTAAAGTTAATGCCGTTATCGCGCTTAGAGGTAGTTTTCTAAACATTACTTATTAGGAATAGTACAGTAAAATGATAATCATTATCATACAGTAGCTACCACTGGAAGGGAAGTAGATTTTTAACACAAATATTATCACGATCGTATAGGAGAAATCAGTGCTAGAAGTAGAACATTTGGATGTAGATTACCGGGGTATTGTGGCTGTTGAGGATGTCAGTTTTCGCGTTTTCCCCGGACAGATGATTGGTGTAATCGGTCCAAATGGCGCTGGTAAAAGCACTTTGGTCAAAGCGATACTCGGTTTAATTCCGGTTTCAGGTGGCACTATTAAATTTTGTAACTTTCCTATCAAAAAGCAATTACGCTCCATTGCTTACGTACCTCAAAGAACCCAAGTAGATTGGGACTATCCGATTACGGTGCAGAATGTGGTGATGATGGCTCGTACTGTTAGTACGGGTTGGTTTCGCCAGCCAAGTCGCAAGTCTAAAGAAATAGTTAAGTCTGCATTGCATAGAGTGGGGATGTGGGAATTTCGTTCCCGTCAAATTGGTGAGTTATCTGGGGGACAGCAGCAGCGAGTATTTTTAGCTAGAGCGTTAGCACAGCAAGCAGATTTATTTTTTTTTGACGAACCGTTTGTGGGGATTGATAAAACTACTGAAGATATTATGTTTGATATTTTTAATGAGTTAAGAAGGGATGACAAGATCTTGATTTTAATTACCCATGATTTGGGTGAAACTTTAGCTCAATGTGACTCTTTATTATTGTTAAACAAACATATTATCGCTGATGGTTCTATGAAAGAAGTTGTTACAACTGAAAATTTACAGCGTGCTTATGGCAATAATGTTTTATTTTTAAACCGACAAGAAAAATCAGCTTAATCAGTTATCAGTGTTAGCGTAGCGTGTCCCGGAGGGACATACAGTGAACAGTGAACAGTGAGCAGTTATCAGTTATCAGTTATCAGTTATCAATTACCAGTTAGTGCAGTCAAATCAATTTCATTCATGGTGGCGAGATTTTTTTCATTGGGACTGACTTTAGGTTTTATAAATTATTTTGCCCACCTACCTACATAGTATTCACCAGAAGCGATCGCTAAAAATTCTGGATCGCTTTATTAATTTATTGACTAATAAAGCTTTAAGTAAATCTTAGAAGTAGCATCATTTCTTACAGAATTACTCTAAGATAAAATTCTGTGAATTTTTAAGAGTTAGTTAATGGTTGATTCTGGGTCAGAAATACTGGGTTACTTTACTAATCGCATTATGGCAGCAAAGGAACAACAGCTGACAGAATTAGATTTGAGTGTTCCTTTCTACAAAAATTCAGATAATAAACTTGATAATATTCCCGCGTCGGTTTTTGAGTTAACTTATCTAGAAAAATTAAATTTACATAATAACGCTATAAAAAAGATACCTGAAAGTATTAGCAAGCTTACTAATCTGACTCATCTATATTTGAGTGCTATTTTGCTTTGGTTTCTAGTCAACCAAAAAAGTTGAGTGCCGAGAGAGTAGACGCCGTCAGTAAGTACATGCACAAAATGAGATTAGCATTTTAGCTATCATTCATCACTATTTTTC